>CBFCZM010000229.1:0-5031 GCA_965602565.1 uncultured Anaerolineae bacterium | reverse complement strand
CCGGATGCACCCGTCGCTGGATATCGAAAGAAACTACCTAGCGCGTAGCAACTCTCTCAGATATTACCCTTCACAGGTGCATCCATTGCATGATTGCTGCTATTCATCTGTCGCATGGAGTACCTCCTTGAAAGATCGCCTGAGATTTTTGTCAATGACGCGAAACTCGTCAGCTAACCTAAACTATAGTGGGAGTTCGGGAAATGTCAAGTCACGTTGCCAAGTCCCGCGCTACTCCAACGTGGAGTGAAGGACATCGCTCACCTCCACTTCTACGGTTGCTTAGTCCGCGATAGCGTCTCACTCTGAAATGCCTCCCTGAACTACGCTGTCTATGGTAAGGCGCATAACGGTTTGGTAGACCTGGTTTGCTCGGATGGAACTCTCACGCATGTCGCTCCTGTCGTGGCTCAGCGTTGGGGGGAACCCAAGTCTCTGGTGCCGAGCTCAGTGCCCGGGCAAGCTCTGACCTGTCTGGTGTTGTCCCAACTATGGCTAGTTGCGCAGCGTCAGCGGGAGAAACACCGCGTACGGGGTGATAAGCTGTCCGTGAATGTCCTGGAACGCAGTGCCGGCGCGATCGTGTTCCCAGACCGTCAAGTACTTGATCGTGCCGCCGGCAACGACGGGCGTGGTGAATTCGGCCGCAACGCCGCTTGTGGGAGCCATAATCTCGAAGTCCGCACCCAGTGTCTTGTCAGTATTCACAAACTGGCCCCGAATCCCGTACGGACCTATGCTGCTGCTATATTGCTGTTGCCAGACAGCCAGGAATCGGTTCCCCGCCGAGCTGCAGGTGACCTTGGGTTTGACTTCACCAACACTGGTGTAATCCAAGTGGAGTATGGTGGTGTCAAGGGAGCCATCACCGCCAACAAACCGGGCGTAGATGTCGGGTTGAGGATTCTGCCAGGCCACCAGATAGTGATCATTTTCCCAGCAATAGGCCACAGATGGCGCTGTCTCTGCGGCGCCAAGCCAACTGGCGATGCCAAATTCCCCGGTGGCCAGTAGGCTGCCATTTCCGGCAAAGCGCGAGCCGAAAACGTCCTGCCCGTCATCGTAGACGACCAGATACTCGTTCCGCCACAGATTGTAGGATATCTCCGGATTGACCCGCACTTGCGTTGAGTGGCTAATTGTGAAATCGCTGCCTGTAGAGGGGAAGGTTCCATCGGAAGCCGTCATCCTGCGCCCACTGATGTAGGCAGGAAACGAGGGATCATATGTCCACCAGACAATCATGAATTCATCTTCACCGTTGGAATAGATCGCCTTGGGTTCGAACTGCTGTGTGGACCAATCGGAGATGACAAACTGATGCAGACCTGCAATGGGACCATTCCAATTGACAAAGACCCCATGAATGTCCCAGTTGGTGCCATCTCCCGGTGTATCGTAGGCCCATACGACCAGATAGCGGTCAAGCTCGGGATCGTACGCCACTGACGGATCGACGCGATCGTTGGGGTAGGGATTCAGAGGCGCCGTGGGGCCAACGGCAAACCAGCTTTTCAGCTCACCTTGTCCGGTTATGCGCTGGGCGTAGATGTCCATGTTCGCGCCCCATGTGTTTTGCCATACCACCAGATATTCGTCATGCTTCGAATTGTAGGCTACGGATGGTGCGGACTGGTGATTATCCAGCGCCGAGACAACGATCTCCCCGCCCAGATGCGGATCGGTGGTCGTCGATGCCGTGGTCAGATCGGGGAATTGAGCATGCGCACTCCCGCTTCCCACGACCAGCATCAGGGTGCCGGCGACCAGAACGACGAGCAAGTTCTTCACTATCGACATTTCTCTCTCCTCCGACGTGTTTGAGGGTTACGGCGAGTGGCCAAGGGTAGTCGTCCGCCAGGTCCTATCGATGCAAGAGCTGCTTCCTCACGGCACGGCGATTCTACTGGCCCATCCGGATGCTGGCCGAATGACTCTGCAACTGCCCGTGCTCCGCACATGTCAACCTTGCACCCAACCTCACTATACGATGTCTCATGGAAGGCACAACCTGAATCCATCGCAAATTGGCGGGGGGCTCCACCCTTGAATCTCCTTCCCGCATGCTATATACTAGAACAAATGAACTATTCCAGGAGACTCTCGGCATGGTTGGAACTCAACGCATCTCTGAAAAGCAACTCGTCGCCGGCGCAGCCGTGGCTGTGCCACGCCACATCGACGTCACCGGTGGCAACATCCCCGAAGTCCAGGACGCAATAGGGGCTTTTTACGAAACAAACCCATTTTGCGACCGCTTGTCTCGGCTCCAGGTCCTGGCTCGGAGACTGTCTAGCGCGGCTCGCTAGATCTGATGAGATGGTCGAGAGGGTGCCGGCAGCATCTGCTGACGCACCGGCGATGAATTGGCCGGGCTACGCGCCGTCGATGGGGCGTAGCGACCTGTGAATGGCTTTCTGGAAGCCCGATTCATCGGGCGCTGTGTTGTAGCGCGGGGACTTCATCCCCGCGCGGCTCGTGCTCAGGTGCCGTCTTTGCCCTCATCGGCATCGCGCCTCTCCGTCTCTTCCTCGGGCCCCTCTCCCGATCTGGAGATGCCCATGTCGCTGGGCCGCGACGCCTCTGATGGCGGCTTCATCACGAACGCGCGTTGGATGGCGTCTCGCCCGAACCGGTCGCGCAAGCTATCCAGTGTCTGCTGCAGCTTCTGGCCCTTCTCGTTGGAGGTATCCCAAAGGCGCAGCTGGGCTATCGGCTCTGCCAGATTGCTGGCGCCCACGCCGATCAGGCGCACCGGTCTGGGCGGGCGCCAGTTGTCCTTGAGAAGCTGCTGCGCGGCTTTGTAGATAGCGCTGTCCTGGTCTGTGGATTCCGGCAGCGTGACCTGTCGGGTCAGGGTTGTGAAATCCGACCAGCGCAGCTTGATCTTGATCGTCGATGCACTGAGTTCCGCTTTGCGCAGCCGGCGGCCCACGTTCTCGGAGAGGCGGTACAGGGTGCGCTTGAGCTCGGTTTCATCGGTCACGTCCCGCGCGAACGTGGTCTCGTGGCTGACTGACTTCATTCCTGGCTCTGCGGCAGCAACCGGACGGTCGTCGATGCCGCGAGCGCGTCGCACCAGATCGGTGCCGTGCTTGCCGAAGCGCCGGACCAGATCGTCCGCAGGCCAGTTGGCCAGATCTCCGATTGTGCGGATACCCAGCTGCTCCAGGCTCTCGGCTGTCTTCGGCCCGACCCCCCACAGCTCGGTGATCGGGAGAGGGGCCAGAAACGCGCTCTCCTCGCCGGGCGGCACGACGTTGATCGCCATAGGTGGGCCCTCAGTCCGGGCCGAGGCCTTGCCGACGTTGTTGGCGATCTTGGCCACGAGCTTGTTGGTCGCGACGCCGAGGGAGCAGGGCAACTGGAGATCTTGCCAGATGGTTGACTGCAACTCCCGGGCAATCTGCTCGGGCGGTGCGCGCAGATCGCTGATATCAATGAACGCTTCGTCGATGGAGATCTGTTCGACGAGGTGGGCGAAGTTGTAGAGGTGGTTCATGACGCGGCGCGAGTAGTCGCCGTAGTCGGTGTGGTGACCCGAAATCACGATCAGGTCAGGACAGACCAGCAGCGCACGGGCGGTCGGCATGGCCGACCGCACGCCGTATTTCCTGGCCGGGTAGGAGCAGGAGGCAATCACGCCGCGGTACTCGGGACGCCCGCCCACGGCAAAGGCCTTGCCGTGCAGCGAGGGGTCCCGCAGGGCTTCCACCGCACAGAAGAAAGCGTCCAGATCCAGGTGAATGATCTTGCGCGACATCTACTGGGCGCCTGCAGCCACGCTTCCTACACCACGAGGACCTCGTTCAGCCACCGGATGGTGAGTGACGCGCGTTGAGGTCGGTCACGAAGTGGAGCAGCTCAATCCGGATGCGCCGCTCGGCGTCCCGGTAGGTGCTGTTCTCGGTTTCGTAACCTGTCAAGAGATGGTCCTGCTTGACGCCGAAGGCCCTGGCGCTGGTGAGGAAGGCGGTGGACACGATGAAGATGCCCACGTCATCAGGGGCTGTCAGGTCGATGTCACCCACGAAGCCGTGGAAGCGGAGTGTCGTCTCGCCCGCCGGGATAATGGCCTCAGTGAAGTCCAGGTCTATATCACTGATGAGACTCCAGACTTCCTCGTCGCGAACTGCCCATCTGCCTCGCCGACGGGTCTCGCTCAGTAGCCGGAACCTCGTTTGCGCACCGGGGCCGTGCCGGGGGCGCAGCAGGACCCAGACGCCGAGGCCGATGAGGAACAGTGGCCATAGATAGCTCCATAGGTTGATCTGTAGGAGATTGCTGATGAGTAAGAGGCAGCCGAAGACGATGATGGCGATACCGACCGTGACCTGAGCTCTGTTTTTCATGTGTTCTCCTCGTGCTGAGACTACCAACACTCACGACACTGGGAATTGAACCCAGTTACTCCTCACCAAAGAGGCGCTGCCATAGCTCCAGGTCTTCCTGTGGCAGATCGGCTTTGCCATCTCCCTCGGCCGGCGCCAGGTTCTCGTGGTGCTTGGCCAGAATTGTGTTGATCGTGCGACGATTAGCGCGAGGCTTTGGTGCTGTCCCGAAGGACTCGGACGCATCCTTGGTTTGTGGGCCCGGCTCCTGGAAAACGGAGAGCCAGGCATCCACTTCCTCTGAGGAAAGCTCACCGGTCTTGCGCACCACGGCTTCTTGGGGCCTTGGCGCCTTCCTGCGGGGCCTCGGCTTGGGTAGGTTGGGCGGGGGGACCTTGCTGTCGGGATCGTCGTGGAAGACTTGCAGCCACGCGTCGACCTCACGGTCGGAGATCTCGGTGGGCTTGCCGCCCGGGCTCTCCGGTGCTGCTTTGACATCCAGCCCCATCTGATTGCCGATGGAGCGGGTCGAGCGCTTGTGCTGCTGCACGGGTGGCCGGGGGACGGGGTGTGGTCGTTCCTTGCCGACGCCGGCAGGCTTCTTCGCGTCAGGGCGCTTGGTTGCCGGTACCCGTGAAGCCGGCACCGGCTCGTTCTCGGGCTCAGGGAAGATATGCAGCCACGCCTGCACCTCGGCGGC
>CBFCZM010000228.1:0-5042 GCA_965602565.1 uncultured Anaerolineae bacterium | reverse complement strand
CTGTCAAGCCCAAGATCCGCGGGTTGACCTCCAATCTTGTAGGCTATGCGTTGAAGACCATCGCAGGTGCGCTGTCGCCGATGATCGCGGTGATGGGGCTCCTGGGCGCGATGCTCTCACGACGGTCGGGCCTGCCATCGTTCGCTATCCTGGGTGGGGCGGGGGCCCTCCTTGCCTCACGGTATGTCCACCGAGTGAGTATGCCACACGATGGCCTTGGGCGTGCCTTTGGCCAGGCAGCGACCAGCCCCTCCAATCCGCGGATGTCACATCCGCGGATGCTGCGTCGCCGATGGCAGATCGGCCAGGTCGCCAAGCGTCCGGCGCCGCGCTTCACCCGGAATGTGGTCTTCGCTTCGGTCCCTGGCGTGGCCGCTGCGCCGGGCAGGGATCTGCTGTGTGATCTCTGGACACCGGCGGCCAATGTGCCCCGTTCCGGGGTCGGTGTGATCTACTTGCACGGGGGTGCCTGGCAGTCCTTTGACAAGGATGTTGGGACACGCCCCTTCTTTCGCCACCTTACATCCCTGGGACACGTTGTTATGGACGTGTCCTACCGCATGGTCCGTGAAACGGATATGCAGGGCATGCTGGGCGACGCGAAGCGGGCGATCGCCTGGCTCAAGGCCGACGCGGCCCATCTGGGCGTGAACCCGGAGACGATTGTGGTGTCCGGGGCCTCAGCAGGGGGGCATCTGGCGCTCATGGCTGCCTATACGCCGAACAGCCCTGACTTCGATCCAGAGGGTGTCCGTGCAGTCGATACAACCGTCCGCGGTGTGATTGCCTACTACCCGGTGCCCGATCTCCGCACGCTGAAAGACACCTGGTCTGAGCAGGCGATGCATCCGCTGGCGCACGTGCTGGGGCGGTCGCTGGGCTACTTCTCCAAAGCAGGCTATCTGCGCTGGACAGAGCTCGCCGAGCGGCTGTTTGGCGGGTCTGTCGACGAGATCGGTGACTTGCTACTGACCTACTCCCCGGTGGCCCACGTGGGAGATCACTGTCCCCCCACGTTGATTCTCCAGGGCCAGCACGACCACGTAGTCTCCTTGGTCGACGTGCGAGCGCTCTACCAGTCCCTGGTGGAGGCTGGTCGCCAGGCTGTTTTGGTGGAGCTGTCGCAGGCGGAGCATGCCTTTGATATGGTCGCGCTGCAGGTTTCGCCTCCCGCTCAGTCTGCGCTCTACGACGTGGAGCGCTTTCTGGCTTTGATGGTGTGAGTGATGGTCGAATAGCTACAGGAGGTCATGCTATGGTCACGTCCAGAACCCCGGTACGCGTTGCCATTGTCGGCACGGCGCGGCGCTCAAGTTACATGTACGGTCCCATTCTGAAGGGACTGTCCGGCGAAGTGGAGCTCGTCTCGGTGTGGGGGCGCAGCGCGGGCTCGGCCCGGCGCCTGGGTGAGGAGCTTGGGGTGCCCTGGTTCACGGATCTGGATCAGCTTATCCGAAAGACATCACCGGAGATCGGCATCGTATCGGTGGCCTACAGCGCCAACGGAGTTGTGGGGCTCATGGCGGTTGGGCACGGTCTGAACGTGCTGCTGGAGACGCCCATTGCGCACGATCTGGCCGAAGCCGACGCGATCATCACGACCGCCGAGGCGCAGGGAGTGAAGATCGAAGTCTCGGAGCAGTTCCACCGGCGCCCTCTGGAGCAGCTGAAGCTCAAACTCATCGCTACCGGGCTCTTCGGGAAGGTCCACGTGTCCTTCAATGACTTCGCCGGGCACGGGTACCACGGCATCAGTGTGATGCGCAGCTATCTGGGATTCGGCGCGCTGCCCATCCGCGTGACCGGTGCGGTGAAAGACTATGATCTGGCGCCTCACTGGTCGATCATCACCGGTGTCTCCGGTCCACGTCGTGAGACGCAAGAACACGGCACAATCGAGTTCGCGGGCGGCCAACTCGGTATCTTCCATTGGACGAATGTTGGCTATGATTCCGCGCTGCGCTGGTGGCGCAGCAGCCGGTTCATGGCCGAGAAGGGCATGGGTATCACCGTCGGCGTGGGGCTCGATGTGGAGGAGCGTCTGTCGACGCTGGCCCCGGGTGGACAGGCACCACGCTTCATCACCGTGGAGCGGCGGTGGGAACGCTGTGATGGTGGGGCACTGGTAGCGATGGTCGCGCATACGGGCGATCCTGATCTCCCTGTTGTCACCTGGGAGAATCCGTTCAGGCCGGAGGTAGTTGACCGCAGTCTGCAGTGGCACGACGACGAGATCGGCGTAGCCGGCTGTCTGATGAGTCTGGTGACCGCAGTTCGCGATGGGTCTGAGCCTACGTATGGGCCCTATCAGGCGCGCCTGGACCAAGAGCTGATCCTGGCGATACACCAGTCGGCTGCGCAGGGCGGACAGCCGATCGAACTGCCACTTACGCGGGCATAGGCCGGTCTGCGGCGGGACTGGCGTTCGGCATCCGGGACGCTGGGCGTGGGGACGTCTTCCCGAGCACGCCTGGCGCCCAACCCGGGTGCCCTTGCACGCCAACGAGGACCTGTACGCCTGGCACCTGGGTCGCACCTCCAGCGAACCGCTTGGGTTCACAAGGTCCTTCGCGCCTGCACTGCGCGGAGAATGGCTCAAGATGGCGGTTTCTGCCCGGATGCTGTTCAGATGCGCCCTGACAGCAACCAGCATTTGGGCTTATGTGCGCGGATATCTATAATAGCCTGACATGACCAGGGAGGTCAACACTATGGAATACCGCAAACTTGGGCGAAGTGATCTTGAGGTAAGTACGGTCTGTATGGGCTGCTGGGCACTTGCAGGCGGCACAGTGTGGGGGGATCAGGACGAGCAGGACGCTATTGCCGCGCTGAGAACGGCTGTGGACGTTGGCGTGAACTTCTTCGATACAGCCGAGGCGTACGGCAACGGGGCCTCAGAAGTGCTCCTGGGACGAGCCTTCAAGGGCATGCGCGACAAGGCCATCATTGCGACCAAGGTTTCGCCCAACAATCTGCATCCCGCCGACCTGCGGGCTGCCTGTGAACGTAGCCTGTCATATCTGCAGACGGATTACATCGACGTGTACTACCTGCATTGGCCCAACTGGGATATACCCTTTGCGGAGACGATAGGCGAGATGCTGAAGCTGAAGGAAGAGGGCAAGATCCGCGCGGTGGGATGCTCCAACTTCGGTGTCAAGGACCTCGGTGCTACGTTGGAGATCAGCCACGTTGATGTCAACCAGCTGGCCTATAACCTCCTCTTCCGCTCGATCGAGTACGAGATCGTTCCCGCCTGTCTGGCGAACGATGTCAGCGTGGCGACGTACAGCCCTATGCTGCACGGTGTTCTGACCGGCAAGTTCGCAACCCTCGACGACATTCCTGATGAGCGCGCACGCACGCGCCACTTCTCGTCAGAGCGCCGCCCGATGACACGCCACGGCGGACCCGGCGCTGAGCAGGAGACGGCACAGGCGATGACGCGCATTCGCGAGATCTGTGACGAGGTCGGACTGTCAATGGCGCAGGCCTCCCTGGCCTGGCTGCTCAAACAGCCTGCTGTTGCGACGGTGATCGCCGGGGCGCGCAGCCCGGAACAGATCAGGTCCAATGCAGCGGCTGCAGCTCTGGAGCTGGCGGATGATGTGGTCGCGGCGCTCAACGAGGCGACGGAGCCTCTGCGCGCTGCCTTCGGTACAAATGCCGACATGTGGGAGAATGAAGAGAACTGCCGGATGCGGTAGGTCTCTGTTAGCATGGAAGGAGCGTGACTATGGATGAATCCGGTGATGGTGGCCGGACGATGCGCGCAGCCGGCTTCTTTGGGCTACGCGATGTCAGGCTGATGGACGTACCGCATCCCGGTCCTCCGGCGCCCGGAGAGGCCCTGGTCAAGGTCGCGTCTGTGGGGATCTGTGGATCGGATCACCACTACTACAACGAAGGCGCCATCGGCGGGGCTATTGTGGATGAGGGGATGATCATGGGGCATGAGTTCTCCGGCTGGATCGCCGAGATCGGCTCCGGTGTGGAGCATCTCCAGGTCGGTCAATTGGTCGCTGTTGAGCCGGCGATCTCTTGTGGCACCGGTGAGTTCTGCCAGAAGGGACACCCCAACATCTGTCCCAATGTCCTGTTCTGTGGTTCTCCGGACTACGTGGGGGCGATGGCTGACTACATTCGCATGCCTGCCGAGAACTGCTTCCCGCTGCCCGAAGATATGACGCCGGTTGAGGGTGCTATGCTGGAACCCCTGGGTGTCGCGATTCACACCGTGGACCTGGCGCACCTGAAAGCGGGTGAGACGGTGGCGGTGTTGGGGGCGGGGCCCATCGGCCTGCTCACGGCAGCGGTGGCGCGGCTAGCCGGCGCGGGTGCCATCTACATGACGGAGCCTGTGATCGCGCGGCGGAACTTCGCACTTGAGTATGCAGCTGACGCCGTGTTCGATCCGTCCTCAGAGGACGCATCTCCGGGAGATGCTGTCGATGCGATTCTTCGAGCCACCGTCGGTCGCGGCGTCGACGTGGCCTTTGAGGCGGCTGGTGCCGCCGAGACGCCGGATCAGGCCGCCAAGGTCACCGCGCCCGGCGGAAAGGTCATCGTCGTTGGAATCCCCGATGACAACATGATGAGGCTGACGGCCAGCGTCGTTCGCCGCAAGGGGTTGACCATCAAAGTCGTGAGGCGGATGAAGCATACGTACCCGCGCGCGATCGAGCTGGTTCGCAGCGGTGCCCTGGACGTGGCCCGGTTGGCGACCCACCTCTTTCCCCTGGAAGCTATCAACAGCGCGTTTGAGGTGGTCGATGGCTACAACGACGGCGTTCTGCGCGCAGTGATACAAGTGAGCGAGTAGGCGAGAAAGCGAGAAAGCGAGAAGGCGGGAAGGCGGGAAGGCGAGAGAGACCTTCCCCCGATTTGGTGGATACTAGGATAAGCGAAGCTCCTGAGTGAGAAGATGGGACAGCGAGTGCAGAGTGATGCATTGACGGATTGCTAGCCCACGTTTGGCGTTCGCTCAATCGCTTGCTCGCTCTCTCGCTCTTCACTCCACAGGAGGTTCCAATGCTCAG
>CBFCZM010000227.1:0-5065 GCA_965602565.1 uncultured Anaerolineae bacterium | reverse complement strand
CTCGGAGAGGCTGAGAAGCGGATCTTACCTCAGGAAGGTCCGGTTGCCAACCGGTGGTTCAACGCATACTAGACTTCCTTGCGTCAGGGGCATACGCGGCGTGTTGCCAAGAGTCTGAATGCAGCTGCTGAGCAAAGCGACGTCCCTGGGGACACAAAGGCCCTACGTACAGCAGCTGGTTACATCGGTCACAACCACGATCGGATGCAGTACCAAGGCTTTCGCGATGATGGCTGGCCCATCGGCAGTGGCACAATTGAGAGAGGGGCCAAGCAGTTCAAGATGCGTTTCTCCGGCCCCGGCATGCGCTGGAGTCGTCAGAGTGCTGAGAATCTCCTCCCGGTAGGAGCCGCTGTGATGACCTCTAGAGAGCGTCTTGATGATGTATGGGCCCGCACCTACAGATACTCACCCTCAGACTAGACCGTTGGTATGTGTGTAGGGAGGTGAGAGCGGACTTGAGGCGAGGAGAGCAAGCAGATGGACTGGAAGCACTGGGCACAATCCGATGGTGAGCCGCAGAGCCGGTCGCCAGGCTTGACTTTGACCTCTGGCTATGCTATTCTCAAAAGGCTGAGGATCCTTTCGGCACAGCCCAAATGTACTTGAGGAGTCCATGTACTGGGAACGAGTCTCAGAGAAAATCTTCATATTCACAAGTGATCGCTACGCCCTGGTAAACTCAACAGCTGTCCTGACTGAGCGCGGGACGGTTGTTATAGACGCACTGCCATTCCCGGATGAAGCACGTCAGATCGCCCGTTTCTTGGAAATCCGCTCGGGAATGGATTTCTATTCTCTGATCCTTTCGCACCACCATATGGACCACGCATACGGTCTGTATACCTTCCCCGAGAAACTGGATGTCATCAGCTCCGAGCTCTGCCGCCAGCGGCTGCTGGATATCGGGGAATCCTCTCTGGCACAAGCCCGCGAAGGTGATCCGACCTTCGAGGAGGTCACACTGCGCATACCCACCGTGACGTTCGACTCGGGTGAGTTCCTCGTAGATGCAGGGGACAAGACCTTCAAGCTGTTCCCACTCCCCGGACACTCTGCCGACAACATCGGCATCCTGATCGAGGAAGACGAGGTCTTGATCACCGGGGACGCCGTCATGGCGATCCCGATCATTGCCGACGGGGACTGGCAGCAGGAAATCGATACGCTGAAGCTCATTAAGGAAATGAAGCCGGACACCGTCGTCCAAGGTCATGGCGAGGTCATCCTGCGCGGCGAAGTCAACACCGTTATGGATCTCTACATCAGTTACCTGGATTGCGTCCGCGAACAGGCCGAGCAAGTGCTCAGGAAGGGCAAAGACCGCAAAGAGATCTGGGATATCCCGCTGGAGACCTGCGGTCTGGAGCGAGTCCCCTTGGGTGTCGCCAGCCACCAACTGCACGTCGCCAACATCCTCAGCGTCTACGACAAACTGAAGGCGGAGCAGGAAAGGTAGTCCCCGCGTGCAGCATCCGCCCGAAGCTCAGAGATCGCGATCAAGCCTTCACCGCTGGCTTGATCGTTACCTCGAATCCCTGGCGCAGGGCAACGCGTCGGAGTACACAGTCAAGAACTACGGCACCGACATCGCCCAGTTCCTGGACCATTGCACAGACCACGGTGCGACCACGCTCGCAGACCTCGACCGTGATCTCGTCCGCACCCACATAGAGGTTCTGGATGAGACAGGTCATGTACGGGCCAGTATCGCCCGGCGCATCTTTGAGCTGCGCGCATTTGGTGACTTTCTCGTCCGCCATCAGGCCTGGTCTCAGAACCTCTTCCGCCGCGTCTATGCCCCCCGCGTTCCGCGCAGGCTTCCACGCTATCTGACCAGAGAGGAGATCGGACAACTCCTCACAGTACCCGACATCTCGACCCCTAAAGGCCTGCGTGATCGAGCCATCCTCGAAGTCCTCTACGCCTCCGGTGTCCGGGTCAGCGAGCTAGTCTCCCTCGATCTGAATGACGTCGATCTGGGCATGGGCGAGATGCGTGTGATCGGCAAAGGCAACAAGGAGCGCTTGACCCTGCTAGGGCAGCCCGCGATCGCCGCACTGAAAGCCTATATCAACAGAGGGCGACCGGATCAACTCGACGAGCACGCCACGCAGGCCGTCTTCTTGAACCGCTTCGGTCAGCGCCTCTCATCACGTTCGGTGGACACCGTCGTGCGCAAGGCCGGCAATGCAGCTGGCATCGACAAGACCGTGACGCCCCACTTGCTGCGCCACACCTTCGCCACCCATATGCTGAATGGCGGCGCCGACCTGCGCGTCGTACAGGAGCTGCTGGGACACGACAACATTGCCAGCACGCAGATCTACGCCAGCATCACCCAGCGCCGCGCCAGAGAGATCTACCTTCGGGCACACCCGCGATCGCCGGAGCATGAGTAGCCGAGCTTGAGGGGCAAGGCGTGTTCAAGAATGGGCAAGGGGCGCCCCGATGATCTGTCGATGAGCCCTTTCCGGGTATCTGCCACACTCTGAGACACACCCAAGCAGCACGCTTGGCGAGATGGCCGTGATACCGAGGGATCTGCGGGTCGGAATACGGCACCACATAGAAAGAGGCTGAGCTCTTTGTGCTCAGCCTCCCTTACTATCTAGCCTGGGCCGCGGACGGCCTATACTCCCGGCATCAACTCCGGCACTTCTGCGGGTCGCAGGACAATCTCTTCATTCTCACGATCCACGATGATCACATCACCCACACGGAACTGCCCGGACAGCAGCGCGTCAGAGATCGGTGTCTCCACATCCTGCTGGATCAGGCGGCGCAGTGGGCGTGCTCCGTACTCCGGGCTATAGCCGCTGGTCGCCAACCAATCTAGAGCTTCTTCGGTGAGCTGGATGTCGTAGCCGTTCTCCAAAATGCGATCGCGCAGCTTGCGGATCTCCAGATCCACGATCTGTCGAATGTCCTCGTGATTCAGCGAACGGAAGACGACCACAGCGTCCACGCGATTCAGGAACTCGGGGCGGAAAAGCTTTCGCAGCCGGCCCATCAGCTTCTGACGCATGTCCTCATAGGCGTGCGCCTCGTCGCTCTCAATAGACGCCAAGGTGAATCCCAGAGAGCCTTGCCGCAAGAGCTCTGCGGCCCCGATATTGGAGGTCATTATCAGGATCGTGTTACGGAAATCGACCTTGCGCCCCCGCGCGTCCGTCACCATGCCCTCTTCCATCATCTGGAGCAGCATGTTGAATGTATCCGGGTGCGCCTTCTCAATCTCGTCAAAGACGATGATTGAGTAAGGTCGGCGCCTGACCGCTTCTGTAAGCTGACCCGCGTCGTCATAGCCGACATAGCCGGGGGGCGCACCGACCAGGCGCGCTACGGCGTGACGCTCCATGAACTCAGACATATCGATCTGTACCAGCGCATCCTCCGTGCCAAACAGGAAGCGCGCCAGCGCCTTGGAGAGTTCGGTCTTGCCCACACCGGTTGGTCCAAGGAAGATGAAGGAACCTATAGGACGCCGGGGATCCTTCAACCCGGCCCTGGCCCGGCGCACAGCCTTGGCCACAGCCTCGATGGCTTCATCTTGGCCGATGATATACTCGCGCAGTTCCCGCTCCATTTCCAGCAAGCGGCGAGACTCCTCCTCGGCGATCTGAGCCATGGGAATACCGGTCCACATCGCGACAATCTCGGCAACATCATCCGGGCCAACCGTAAGCCCCTCATCCTCTTCTGTACGCATCTGGCGGAGAGTCTCCATCCGGCTCTCCAGCGCTCCTTCCTCAGCCTTGAGGTCCACGACCTCCTGGCGCTTGCCGGCAACCTTGAGTTGCGCCTGGCGCAGGCGGAGGTCCTGAATCTGCTCGAAGACCTCGCGCAACTGGATCGACAGCGGAGATTTGTACATCTTGACCCGGGAGGCCGCCTCATCCATCACATCGATGGCCTTATCGGGCAGGAAACGTTCGGGAACGTAGCGGGACGAAAGACGCGTCGCCGCCAACAATGCATCATCACTGATCACCAGTTTGTGGTGCTGTTCGTACGCATGCTTGATGCCCCGCAGGATCTCCACCGTCTCATCCTGCGTCGGCTCGTTGACCATCACCGGCTGGAATCGGCGCTCCAGCGCAGCATCGGACTCGATGTGCTTGCGGTACTCATCCAACGTGGTTGCGCCGATACACTGAAGCTCGCCGCGTGCCAGCGCCGGCTTGAGGATGTTCGCGGCGTCAATCGAGGATCCGGCCGAACCGGCACCGACGAGCATGTGCACCTCGTCGACGAAGACGATCGTGTTGCTGTCCTTCAGCTCCTTGAGGATCTTCTTCAGGCGCTCCTCAAACTGCCCGCGATACATCGTGCCGGCCACCAAGGATCCCACGTCCAATTGGATCATGCGCTTGCCCAGAATGGGACCCGGTACCCCACCGGAAATAATGCGTTGGGCCAGTCCCTCAACAATCGCGGTCTAGCCTACCCCCGGCTCACCGATCAGGGCTGGGTTGTTCTTCGTTCTCCGAGCCAGAATCTGAATCACCCGCTCGACCTCTACTTGGCGCCCAATCACCGGATCCAGCCGTCCCTCCTTAGCCATCGCCGTCAGATCGACGGCAACCTGCTCCAGCAGGGACTCCGAAGACGCGGCGCGTCCCTCAGATCGACCGGAGGACCGGTGCCGTGAAGGCGAGGAAGAGGACGAAGCTGAGGCAGAGGATGTCGGACGCATCGGCATAAACCGCTCGATGCGCCGGCGAATCGTCTCCGCAGAGAGGCCTGCCTGGGTCAGCACCGCTATAATGACGCCCTCGTGTTGGCGCAGCAGCGCCAGAAGCAAGTGTTGGGTATCAACCACAGAGCTGTTGTGGCGTTTCGCCTCTTCAAGCGACATCTGCAACAGCATTTCAGTCGATTGACGGAGTTCAGGCTCGGAGCTGGCAAGTGGTTTGGCGCTGGACAGCCGCGCTACCGTCTGCAACGCTTGCTGCGGACGCAGACCCATGTCACGCAAGACACGACCCGCAATCCCCTCTCCTTCCAGCATCAGGCCGAGGAGGATGTGCTCGGGACCGATCGTCGCATGATGCATGCGCTT
>CBFCZM010000226.1:0-5089 GCA_965602565.1 uncultured Anaerolineae bacterium | reverse complement strand
GTACATGGACACGCAGGAGCTGCTGCGCGACGTGGTCTTCTACATCGTGCCGCGCGTCAATCCGGATGGCGCCGAGCTGGCATTGGCCGACAAGCCACGCTACATTCGCTCAAGCACCCGCCCCTATCCGTATGATGAGGAACCCATCGGCGGTCTGATCGTCGAGGACATTGATGGCGATGGTCGCATGCTTACCATGCGCGCGGCAGATCCGAACGGCGCATGGAAGATCTGCCCGGAGGAACCCCGCCTGATGGTCCGACGTGATCCCACGGAGACCGGCGGCCAGTATTACCGGCTGCTGCCGGAGGGCCCGGTCGAGAACTACGACGGCGTCTCGATCAAGATCCGACCCAAGAAAGAACGTCTGGACCTCAACCGAAACTTCCCGGAGAACTGGCGCCAGGAATACCAGCAGCGAGGTGCCGGGCCCTACCCGACGTCTGAGCCCGAGGTGCAGGCATTGGTGGCGTTTATCGCCGGCCATCCCAACATCACCGGCGGTGTGGCGCTGCATACCTACAGCGGCGTGATCTTGCGCCCGTACGATGACCGTGCCGACTCGGAGTTCCCGGCGGAGGACCTGTGGACCTTCGAGAAGATCGGAGCCAAAGGCACCGAACTCACCGGATACCCGAACGTCTCGGTCTACCACGATTTCCGCTACCACCCCAAGAAGATCACGACCGGCGGCTTCGACACCTGGGTCTATGAGCAAATGGGAGCCTTTGCGTGGACTATTGAGATCTGGAGTCCGCAGCGTGAGGCGGGCATTGAGGAGTACAAATTCATCGACTGGTATCGGGAACACCCCATCGAGGATGATCTGAAGATGCTCAAGTGGAGCGACGAGGTCCTTGAGGGCAAAGGGTACGTGGATTGGTATCCCTACAAGCACCCAGAGCTGGGGCCCGTCGAGCTGGGCGGCTGGGACCACGTCTACGCCTGGCGTAACCCACCCAAGCAATTCCTGGAGCGGGAGATCGCGCGCTTCCCGAAGTGGCTGATCTGGTCGGCACTCATATCCCCGAAGCTGGAGCTGATGGAGGCGACCGCCAAGGACCTGGGCGAGGGCACCTATCGCATCCGGCTGGTGGTTCAGAACACGGGTTGGCTGCCCTCCTATGTGACCAAGAAGGCTGTGGAGAAGAAGGTGATCCGCGGGTTGGTCTGCGAGATTGAGCTTCCGGAGGGCGTAGCGTTGGAGGCGGGTGAACCCCGTGAGGAGCTGGGTCAACTTGAGGGGCGTGCCTACAAGGGTGCATTCCCTGAAGATGAGGACGAGACCGTCGATCGGATCAAGGTCGAATGGGTTGTGCACGCACCGAAAGGGGGCACCGTGAAGTTGGTCGCTCGTCACCAACGCGCCGGCACGGTTCGCGCTACTGTCGAGCTCCAGGAAAGCCCATGACAACCGGTTTCCAGCCCAGGCCCACCCAGCTAGGTGTGCTCTCGTTCGTCGAGGGGCGTATGGGCGTGTCTGCTGTGCCCGGAAGCGGCAAGACCTGGACGCTTTCGGCGGTTGCGGCGAAGCTGGTTGCCGAGGCCGATCTTGCGGATGACCAAGAGGTCTTGATCGTCACCTTGGTCAATTCCGCAGTGCGCAACTTCTCGAGCCGGGTGGGGGGCTTCGTGCAGTCGCGCGGTCTCCTGCCCGGGGTTGGCTACCGTGTGCGTACGCTCCACGGCCTTGCTCACGATATCGTCCGTGAACGGCCCGGCCTGGTCGGGCTATCGGATGACTTCAGTATCGTCGATGAACGCGTATCTCGCGACATACTGGGCGACGCGGTGCGGGCCTGGGCGCAAGCCAACCAAGATACTGCCGATGCTTTCCTCTCGCCTGAGTTTGAGCCCTGGAAGGCGGAGCAACTGCGGCGGAATCGTTGGCCCAGACTTGTGGTCACGGTAGCGACTGCGATCATCAAGCAGTCCAAGGATCTGCAGCTCACACCACCAGGATTGCGTTATCTGCTGGATGATTTCCCCGACGAGCTGCCTCTGTTGGAGATGGGCCACGCCGTCTACGCAGATTACCAGCGGGCCTTGGCCTACCGGGGCGCCGTCGATTTCGATGATCTGATCCGCCTTGCCCTGCAGGCGATACGGCTGGATCCGCAATTCCTGCGCCGGCTGCGGCACCGCTGGCCCTACATCCTGGAAGATGAGGCGCAGGACAGCAGTCGTCTGCAGGAGCTGATTCTGCGCGAGTTGGTGGGGCAGGACGGCAGTTGGGTGCGCGTCGGTGATCCCAACCAGGCAATCTATGAGACGTTCACGACGGCGAGTCCCAGATTCTTGCGCGAGTTCCTGAAAGAGGAGGGTGTCCGGGCGCAGGATCTGCCGAACTCCGGGCGTTCGGCGCAGAGCGTGATCGATCTGGCCAATGCTCTCATCGATTGGGCGATGATCGAGCATCCCGTGCCCGCGCTGCGGAGCGCGCTGGGGCCACCATACATCGAACCGACCCCGCTCGGGGACCCTCAGCCGAACCCCGAGGACGACCCCGACCAGATTCGTTTCGTGGCGAATGGGTTCGCGCCGGAGGCCGAGATCAAGGCCGTGGCCAAGTCGGCCAGTGCGTGGGTGGCGGAGCATCCGGAGGGAACTGTCGCCATCCTGGTCCCGCGCAACAATCGCGGCTTCGAAGTGGCGAACAAGCTGAAGGAGCTGGAGGCGCCCTACATTGAGCTGCTGCGCAGTACACCCTCGACCCGAGAAGCCGCCGGCGTTCTCGGCAACGTCGTGAGTTACCTGGCTGACCCGACTTCGGCCAAGCGACTCAGCACGATCTACCGCGTCTGGCGGCGTGAAGATCGCAAAGACGCGGAGGCGAAGGATCGAATGACTTCGGTGGCGGATCTCATTTCCAGGTGCCCACGTGTGGAGGACTTCGTCTGGCCTCGCTTGGGGCGGGACTGGCTGGAGGATCCGGAGGGGGACCCGGTGTGGTCGCCCGATCTGCGCGAGCATCTCATCGAGTTTCGTGAGTTGGTGCGTCGCTGGCAGGGCACGACGATCCTGCCGATCGACCAGTTCGTCCTGACGCTGGCCCAGGATCTCTTTGACGAAGCAGCTGATCTGGCCATCGCTCACAAGCTGGCGCTTGTGCTGCGGCAGACCGCGGACACGAATCCCGATTGGCGGCTTCCTGAGCTGACCGAAGAGCTGGCGGTGATTGCCCGCAATGAGCGCCGGTTCCTGGGGTTCGCCGACGCTGATCGGGGATTCGACCCTGAGGCCTACCGCGGCAGGATCGTCGTGACGACGATGCACCGTGCCAAGGGGCTGGAGTGGGATAAGGTCTATCTGATGTCGGTGAATGACTACAACTTCCCGTCCGCGCTGCCGCAGGATCAGTTCATCTCTGAGTCGTGGTTCATCCGGGATCATCTGAATCTGGAGGCCGAGACCCTGGCGCAGCTGGGGGCGTTGAAGGCCAATCCGGATATCTTTGACTACGACGAGGGCACACCGACATTGGACGCGCGCCTGGACTACGCGTCCGAGCGCCTGCGCCTCTTCTACGTCGCCATTACGCGTGCGAAGAAGGCATTGAGCGTGACGTGGAACAGGGGCCGTCGTGGCAACGCACAGCCGTCCGTCCCCTTCATTGCCCTACAGACCTGGTGGGAGTCCGCATAATGGTGCTGCCCGGTGATTTCCAGTTCAGCCAGACGAGCCTCCAGGACTTCGTTGCGTGTCCTCGACGGTTCCAGCTGCGCTATCTGATGGGGCTGCGGTGGCCGGCTGTGTCTGCAGAACCGATCGAGGAGCACGAACGCCGCATGCAGCTGGGCACCCAGTTTCACAGACTGGTACAGCGTTATCTGCTGGGAGTACCTAGGGAACGGATCACACGCTCTGTTCAGGACCCGGAGCTTCAGAGCTGGTGGCAGAGCTTTGTTTCCCACGACCCCGTGGCGCAGTGCGGCGGCGATGATAGCGCCGCCAAGGTGCGCGGCGAGCTCTCGTTGGTAGGCCAGGCAGCCGGGTTCCGCCTCGTGGCCAAGTACGATGTTGTGATAGTGGTGCCCGGCACGCGGGCCATCATTCTGGACTGGAAGACCTCCAATCGCCCCCCCTCTGTGCCGTGGCTCAGACGGCGGCTCCAGACACGGATCTATCCGTACGTCCTGGTCCAGACAGGGTCCTATCTGAGCGGCAAGGTGCCCGTCCAGCCACGTCAGGTGGAGATGGTCTATTGGTATCCGGGGTTCCCCGATCAGACAGTGCGCCTGCCATACAGCGCATCGCAGTACGCGCTGGATAGTGAGTATCTGGAGCGCCAGGTTGAGATCATTGCCGCTCTTGACGAGGGTGGTTTTGGCCTGACCGAGGACGAGAAAAGCTGCAAGTATTGCGCATACCGGTCCTACTGCGGACGCGGCGATCGGGCAGGCAATATCGATGACGTTGACGCTGAGCTAGACTTCGATGTTGATCCGGATGAGCTTGACTTCGATCTTGAGCAGATCGCAGAGATTGAGTTCTAGGGCCTGCTACGGGGTGCCGGCGGCATCTATGCAGCCAGCACCCCCGCAGTGAGCCTTGGCAGTTTCGGCCCAGTCGGAGCTTGGTGTACCGGATGTATGCGGGTCAGGACTGCGGGACACATAGGTTTGGTTGACCTCGAATCCTTGAAAATCGCTGTGTCCCGAGTAGAATACGCGCAGCATTGACTATCCGTCGGAGATCTATACCAATGACCCAACTCGAGTTGATGAGCAAGCTAAGCATTCCAGGCAAGACCAAGATGGTCATGCTAGTGATGGATGGCGTTGGCGGTCTGCCCGGGCCCGATGGCCTGACTGAATTGGAGGCTGCACACACGCCGAATCTGGATGCGCTGGCGAAGAAGAGCATTCTGGGCCTGAGCACCCCGGTACGCCCCGGCGTCATCCCCGGCAGCGGCCCCGGTCACGTGGGGCTTTTTGGCTATGATCCTATCGAGTGGCAAGTTGGGCGCGGTGTGCTTGAGGCGCTGGGGATTGACTACAACCTTGGTACCAACGATCTGGCTGCGCGGGGAAACTTCGCGACTGTGGACGCAAACGGCGATATCATAGATCGTCGGGCCGGTCGCATC
>CBFCZM010000225.1:0-5101 GCA_965602565.1 uncultured Anaerolineae bacterium | reverse complement strand
GGCAGCGCTTACCGTGTGCCGGAATACTCGTGCAGACGTGAAAACGTGACAACGTACAAGCGTTAGGACACAACATATGCTCGCAGACTTGGACGAGACCATCCGCAGACTGTTGGTGGACGAACTTCCCGTCAAGAACGGTGAGATCGAGATCAGTTTCGATCAACCCAGACGGGACTGGAGTTCGCGCATCTCGAAGCCCACGATCAGCATCTTCATGTATGATGTGCGTGAGAACAACGTGCTGCGCCGCCACCAGTGGGAGCGGATGAACGGCAACAGCCGCCAGGATCTCGCCCAACTCAAGCGTTCGCCGATGCGAGTAGATTGCAGCTACATCATCTCCGTATGGGCGGCAGATCCCGAGGATGAACACCGGCTCCTGACACGCTGCATGATGGCGCTCTTCCGCTTCCCGGCGCTGCCGGAGAACCGGCTCGTCGACAGCCTCCAGCACCCACCCTACGAGATCCAGGCCCGGCTGGCCCAGCACGATACGCTGACCGATCCATCGGACGTATGGAACGTCCTGGACAACGAGCTGCGCCCCAGCGTCTCCTACGTGGTCACGTTGGCGCTCGACCCGTGGCAGGTGATGACGGCACCCATCGTGCGCACGCGGACATTCCGTCTGGGCCAGGCGCGGGGTCTGCCGCAGGAGACAGCGCTGCAGGCCGATGCGACGAGAGCCGACATGGTTATGATCGGGGGCGTCGTGAGCGCAAGAGCCGACGGCACCCCGCTGCACAATATCGATGTGGCACTCAAAGGTACCGGCTACCTGGCGACAACCGACGCAGAAGGCCGGTTTGTGCTGGGCAGCGTCCCTCCCGGGACCTACACGCTCGTCGCGTGGACCTCCGAGGGGAAACCGGAACAGAAGGCGATAGAGGTTCCATCAGAAGCTTACGACATGGAGGTGTAACCCGGGAAGAAGCCTAAGCGCTGTTGCTCACAGGACACGCAGTTGACCCATGCAGAGCAGGCGAACTCTACCGAGCTCGCGGACTCTGCAGAGTTCGCAGACGCAGTCACACTAGGTCGTTGCGGAACAGACCCCGGCGACACGAAAGGAGTGAAGGTACGATGCCTGAGTACAAGTCTCCTGGCGTATACATAGAAGAGGTTGATCGTGGGACCAAGCCCATTGAGGCGGCCGGCACATCGATGTCGGCTTTCATCGGCATCACAGCCGAAGCGAGCGTCAAGCAGATCGACCCGGCGACGGGCGATCGCGTGCCGGTCAAGTCGGTGCTCAACACCCCTACCCTGGTGACCAGCTGGACGCAGTTCGTCGGCACCTATGGTGATTTCACGCCCGGTGCCTACCTCCCCGATGCAGTGTATGGCTACTTCGCCAACGGCGGCGGGGCCTGCTATGTCGTGAGCCTGCGCGCCCTGAGCGAAGGGAAGAGCGCCGTCGCAGCCGCCGCAGTAACCATCCCCACCAGCGGCCGCGGCAACAGCTTCAAGGCGACCGCCAAGACCCCCGGGCCCTCCACTCTCTCCGTCACCATCAAGGCAGGCGAGAACGACACCTTCTCCGTCACCGTCGGCGGCGAGACGAAGAGCGGCCTGACAATGAAGAAGGAAGATGACGGCTACCTCGGGAAGGCCGAATTCGAGGCCGTCACCATCTCCAGCGTCGGTTCCGCCTCCGCAACGCCCACCGAGGGCACGTATGAGCTGGAGGGCGGTGGAATCCCTCCGTTGACCGCCGATGATTTCATCGGCAGCGCAGCCGACCGCACCGGTATGGGCGGCCTGGAGGCCATCGACGAGGTCCGGCTGTTGGTCGCACCGGATGTGATGGCCGGGTACGACAGCTCGGATGCCGCCAAAGAACGCGTCAAGATGATCCAGGAAGCGATGGTCACCCACTGCGAGTCGATGAAGTACCGCTTTGCGATTCTCGACACGCCCCCGGGTCTCAACGCGCAGCAAGCCCAGGACTGGCGCGAGTACATCAACTTCGACACCTCATTCGCCGCCCTCTACTATCCCTGGATTCGCGTCGCCGACCTCAGTGGCGGCGGCAGCACCAGCAAGTTGGTCCCGTCCAGCGGCCATATGGCCGGTATCTACAACCGCACGGACGCAGAACGCGGCGTGCACAAAGCACCGGCCAATGAAGTCGTACGCGGCGCGATCGATCTGGAGCTGCGGTTGAGCAAGGGCGAACAGGACACCCTGAACCCCATCGGCGTCAACTGCATCCGTACCTTCCCGGGCCGCGGGATCCGCGTCTGGGGCGGTCGTACCCTGAGCAGCGATGGCTCCTGGCGCTACATCAACGTCCGGCGGCTGTTCATCATGGCTGAGGCCTCGATGGACACCGGGCTGCAGTGGGTCGTCTTCGAGCCCAACGACCGGATGCTCTGGGCACGCGTGCGCCGGGATGTCACATCCTTCCTGCGCACTGTCTGGCTCAGCGGCGCCCTCTTCGGCAGCACCCCGGATGAGGCCTTCTACGTCAAGTGCGACGATGAACTGAACCCACCGGAGATCCGAGACCTCGGGCAGCTCATCATCGAGGTCGGTATGGCCCCGGTGAAGCCGGCAGAGTTCGTTATCTTCCGCATCAGCCAGTGGGCCGGCCCTAGCGCCGAAGCTTAAGCCAATCCACACCGCTTGAAAGGAGAGCGCAATGCCTGAAGAAGATCCCCTTGTAGGTTTTCACTTCGCCGTAGAGGTCCAGGGCGTGGTCACAGGCTTCTTCACCGAATGCTCTGGGCTGGGCTCGGAGCACGAGGTGATCGACCACAACGTCATCACCGAGCAGGGCCAGGAAGTTGTGATGAAGGTTCCGGGACGTCTCAAGTGGGAGAACATCACCCTGAAGCGCGGTATCACCAGCGCTATGGACATCTGGGACTGGCGCAAGCAGGTCGAGGATGGCCGCGTGGCGGACGCACGTCACGATGGCTCCATCACGATGTTCGACCAGGAACTCAGTGCCGTCGCGCGTTGGGAGTTCAAGAACGCCTGGCCCGTGAAGGTTACCGGGCCACAGCCCAAGTCCGACAGCAATGAGATCGGTATCGAGGAACTGACCCTCGCGCACGAATACATCAGCCGGGTGGACATATAGGCATCGTGGACAGGTAAGGGGTCGGGCTGCCGTAGCTGAGCCCGCCCCTTACCCTCGTCTACCGTGAGCACACGCATCCTGAGGTAGTATGAACGCGCAGACTGAGGTCGAATTCACCCTTCCCCACGGCTTCGTGGCGGGAGATGGCAACACCTATCGCCACGGGCGGATGCGGATGGCGACCGCGCTGGACGAGGTCGAGTCCGTCGCGCATCCCCGCGTGCAGGCCAACGAGGCATACCTGCCCATCGTGCTGCTGAGCCGCGTCATCACACAGTTGGGGAGTCTCGACGGGACCTCCACGCAGATGATTGAGCGATTCTTTGCGGCCGACATCGCCTACCTCGAAGATCTGTACATCCAACTCAACAGCTATGACGGCGTCGTCGTCCAAACGAGGTGTCCGAACTGCAACTCGGAGTTCAGCCTGAGAATCATCCCGTCACCCGAAGGAGAGTAGTTATGCCTGCACCCGACGAGGATCGCCACGCACTAAGGCAACCAGAGCGCATTGCCCAGCCGCGGGCTCTGCCCGATGACCTGATCAGGAAGGTGACCAACAAGGTCTACGCAATGCTGTTGCAGGATCTCAGAATCGAACGGGAGCGACACCCACCCTCATCCAAGGGGAGAGCCGGCAGAGGAGGCTGGTAGGTGGCCGAGAACCAGATGCGAGGGATGGCCCACGCGGCCTTCCGGTTCGTGGTTTCTGTCGATGGTGAAGGCCTGGCCGCCTTCACCGAATGCACGCTGCCGACTGTGGAGTGGGAGGTCCAGCAGGTCAAGGAGGGCGGCCTCAACACCTTTGTGCACCAACTGCCGGGACAGCGAAAGCCCGGCACGCTGCAGTTGAAGAACGGCGTTGGCCAGAGCGCGTTGCTGGACTGGTATTTGGAGTCCATGGGCGGCAAGCCCCCGCGGAAGACGGTCACCATCAGCCTGTTGAACGCTGAAAAGGAACCGGTGATCACCTGGCATCTTGATAGCGCCTTCCCGACCAAATGGCAAGGGCCGCAGCTCAAATCCGACGCACAGACGGTCGCCATACAGACATTGGTATTGGCATGCGGTGAAGTCACCGCATCGTACGACTGACCGAAAGCACGAATACTCACGACATGGCTATCAGACCAACGCTCGGCTGGAACAACCGGCTGGTGCGGCGTGTTATGCGGCACCGCAGTGTCACGACGCTGTTCCCAACAGCGCCAACCGGCAGCACGTGGCCGGCCGGCACGGCTTCAGGGGTTGCGCGCAGGGGTCTGGCCACTACGGCCGATCCCGGCTATGTGGCCGTGGTTATTGATCCGGCTACGAACACAGAGCTCGCGAACTCTGAGTTCGCGCGTGCCGTGCCCGCGCCTGTGGCAGCCGCTATGCCAGAGGTCCCGGTAACCCGGGGGCCGGCTGCAGCACCTACGCGGCCGCCCCTAGATGGGCCGACGGGCGTCGCCCGCAGTTCCGGCCCAGCGCACGTTGGAGACGTACCCCAACCGCTGTCACCGGCGCCAGCCCGCATGACAGCCGTCACGCTGCCGGCACCGGCGAGCCCGCAACCCGGCCAGGCTCAGCGGACACAGGCTCCGCAGGTTCCCACTCCGGAACCGCCCGCCCCGGGAGTCGACGACGGAGGGGACGCGACGCTCACCGATCAGGTCTGGCGCAGACTCCAGGCGATCTTTCGGCGCCATCAGGCGCCGACATTGGCCGAACCCGAGACTGTGGCCGAGGCCGAGGCATCGGCCGAGCCCGAGGCCCCGCTGCCGGTGCCAACAGGAATAGAGGCCACGCCATCAGCATCCGCGGCCACGGTCGCTGCCACTGCCCCCCCCAGCGGACCTGTGCAGCGGACGCCGGAACCAGCCGCCGCCGCACAAACCACGCGCGGGCCGGACGACACCGCCGGGACCACGGCTCCGCAAGCGCGGCGCTCCAGGATCAGTGAGATAGCACCCGCGCCAGAGCCTCCGATCGCAGATACAGATGCCCGATCGGAGGCGAGGGGCGGCG
>CBFCZM010000224.1:0-5115 GCA_965602565.1 uncultured Anaerolineae bacterium | reverse complement strand
TCGGCGCCGGCCGCCATCAACTCGGCTCCCGGGTGGACCGGATAGCTCTCGTCCCACATATCCTCGCAGATAAAGACGCCAACACGCCGTCCGGCAATGGTCACCGGGTGGGACGCGGGGCCCGGCACAAACCAGCGCGGCTCAAGGAAGACGTCGTAGGCCGGGAGCAGGCGCTTTGCTGCTGCAGTTGTGGCCTTGCCGTTCTGAATCATGGAGGCGACGTTATACAGCCCGGGATGCTTTACCGTAGTGGTTCCGCTGAGCACGACGGTGCCGACCAGGGCCGGCGGTCCATCCGCGGCCCTGCGGGCCAGGTCCTGCGTGGCCTCGCCGACGGCGTCGACAAAGCTGGCGTCCAGGAGGATGTCGCGGGGAGGATAGCCGGGGATGGCCATTTCGGGCAGGACCACGAGGCCAGCGCCGTGCCGTCCGCCCTCAATGATGGCGTCAAGACAGCGTTCGACGTTGCCTGCGAGGTCGCCGACGGTGGTGTCTATCTGGGCCAGCGCGATTCTCATGCGGTGTCCATCGAGCCGTCTAGACGGGCCGTCATGGGAACTGGCCCGCGACAGCTTCCAGCAGATTCAGCGCCTCCAGCACGGTGTCGCGCTGGAAACAGGTCACATCGCCGAGCATGAAGGTGCGGTAGCCGAGGCTGAGCAAGAAGGCAACGTCGCCGATGTCGGCGCTTTCGGGCACGGGGTGGTGGGCCAGCGAATCGAAGATGCGGCTGGCGACGATGGCATCGGGGTCGGCGGCAACGATGGCGCGCAATGCGCCCACAATCCGGTGTGGGCGTGCGACCTCCACATAGAGGTCGCCGCGCGCAGCCATCAGCCGTCCGTGCATCGCCCCACGGGTGCTTGCATAGGCCAGCCCCCGCTGAGACTCGATCTTGAGGACCACCTCGGCGTCGGGCAAGAGCGCCTGGACCTCCTCAACATCCGATGGCTGCTCGACGTATGAGAGCATCACGCGCCGGAGCCCAGCCTCCTTCATCGCTGCCAGGTAGACGAGGTCCGTCTCGGTGAGCGTGCCCTCGACTCTGAATGAGGGATCGACAATGTTCACCGACTCCCCGGGGCCGATGAGCCGGTGTGGACCATCCTCAAGGATCAGCCGGTTGCCATCCACCGCTGCGACCCGCACACGCTCGCGACCGTCGGAGAAGTAGGCATCAACAGGCGTGTGGACGCGGATCGGGTGGCTGAGGTGCACCTCGGTATAGGGCGGGATCGCCGCACCCACCACCCGCAGCTGCCGCGCCTTTAGGTCCACCCAGAGAGGCCGGCCCAGGGCGGCGAGCCGCTTCAGTGCCACTGCCGGGCTCTCCTTGAGCGGCATCACCGTGTTCAGGCGCAGGCCGCACACCGCGGGGTGCCGGGCGACCTCGTCGAGAAACGGTGCATAGGGCGGTGCGGTGACGATGGCACGGACCTTCAAGGGTGACCCTCGTTTGTATCTGTGTGAATCGTGAATGGTGAATCGTGATCCAGCACGATTCACCATTCACCGTTCATCGGACTTGACGTGACCAGCCTATTCCCTAGAGTTTCAGGGTCGCGTCGCAGTAGGTGCATCTGAAGAGGCCGCCGGCATGCCGGGCAGCGTCGAGCGGGATGGGGGCGCCGCAGCGCGGGCACTTCAGCTCGATGGGAGCGCTGACCTCGGCAACCTTGTCCTCGCTCTGGCGTGCGCGCATGTTGTCCTGGAAATCCGTGAAGTGGCCCCAAGCGCGGGCTACCAGTCCCATGGCGTAGTCAACGGCTCGTTGCTCATCCTTGATATGGAAGATCTTCTGCTCGGTGATGGCCCTGGCCCACTGCCGATCCACGGAATCGCCGGTTCGCCCGGTTGGGCGGCGCAGGAACCACATGTTCCAGTTGTCGGAGAGGGCGTTCCAGGCCTTGATGGCATCGACATCCTGGCGGACCTTGTCTCCCAGATAGTGGGCGATCTGACCGTGGGGGATCGCAGGGTGCATGGGAGCGTCCCCGAAGGTGATGAGGAAGGGCTTCTCCCCGGCGTTCGGCACCTCGACGTGGGTGTTGACCCAGTGTGCGAAGAGACCGTACCCCTCGGGCCCATCACCGCCGCCGCCCTCACCGTAGAGCGAGCTCAACTGCTGCTCCAGGTCGTAGCCGCTGGCGAAGGTTGTGACCTGCAGGGGCCACTCATCGTAGGCGGCATCGCCGATGGCGGCGAAGCAGATCTCCAGGTCATCGCGATACTGCGACAGTGTGTTGAAGAGCAAGGGCAGCCGGTCGAAGATCTCGAACGGCCAGTTGGCCATCGAGCCGGTGACGTCGACAGCCACGATCAGCGGATTCTTTGATGTCGTCGAGATGCGCTTCTTTGGATCAATGATCTTCGCATTGGGCTGTGCCTTTGTGGCGTACGTGCGCGGCCCATCGGCTGCTGCCCGGGAAGCCGCGGATGCGCGCTTCTTGGCCCCCTTTGCGCTATAACTGTACTTCGCCTCACCGTACCAATCACTGGTATCTTCGTCCCACGAATACATGTTCCCTCCTCAGGCATCCAGCACGCTCGCCATCGCGAGGGTCTCCAGCCCGAACTCGCGACGGAAACGGTCGTCCAGCGCGTGTGTCTCGATATAGGTGGCGACCTCATCCGGAACCAGGTCGCGCCAGTCGTCGCCTCGGGCCATCGCGCGGCGGACCATAGTACCGTCGACGCGCACGCGAGCTTCCTCCGGCACGAACGCGATCGGGCGGAGGACCTCATAGTCGCCGGACATCAGGTTCGCGACGTAAGGGTTGGAGGTGACAAAGGCATCCAGCGGCCCGAAGATATCCAGGACCATCAGGCGCCAGCGTGGCCCATCGTCCAGATCATCGATGGGGATGAGCGTGCAGTTGTCCTGGCCCTCCAAGACGAGGTGGATCATGTCGATGGTCTCATTCAGTGTGAAGGGATTGCGAGCGTTGTACCGGTTCGCGCTGCCGATCCCGATGAAGGCGTGACCTGCATTCGCGCAGAGGCCCCGGAGGACGGGAACGTGGCCCAAGTGCACGGGGCGCCAGCGGGCGACCATGCCGATACGGTCAAAGGGCTTCCTGGGATCCACGATGTATCCTCGTTCGTGAGCGCTCCTCGATGGGCTGGGCGGGTCTCGGTACCTCCGCCATTATACCGGGGAGTTCGGGTGGGGACAACAATGGGGAAGCAGCAGTAGGGCGGAGCTTTGACAGGATTGTCGGGATGCAGATTATGTTCTCTTGGAGATCTCAGAAATCCTGCCAATCCTGTCGATGAAGGGATCAAGGACCTTCTAGTCCGCGGGGGATACCTGTCCCGGCGCCGGCTTATCGCTGACCATCGCCTCGCGACCCATACTCATCATGTCCTTGCTCGCAAAGAGTGCGACAGCAGTGAGCGCGGTCAGGATTCCCGCTCCGACGAAACAGGCTGACACACCGACATGGTCCGCCAATGGTCCGCCGATCGCCATCCCGATGGGAGTTGACAGGGCAAAGCCGCTGTGGATCAATGTCACGACCCGGCCCATAAGGTGGTTGGGGACGACCGATTGCAGGACGGCCAAAACTGACCCGTCGATCAAGGGGCTGGCTGCATTGTAGAAGAAGACTGCTGCTAGGGCCAGTGGGAAGGCGGTGGACGGGGTCAGTCCCACGATGAGCATCCCGATACCCCGGAGCAGCAGGGCAACGACTGCAGTCATGCTCCGGTTGCGGAATCCACCCCATGCACCCAGCAATAGCCCGCCGGCTACGATGCCGAAGCCCAGTGCCGACTGCATCCAGCCCAATTCCAGGACACCGCCGCCGAAGTGGCGTGTGACCATCAGCGGGATGAAGGAGACTGATGGGACCATCAGGATGTTGACGAAGACCGAACTGAAGATCATCAGCGTAATGCCGCGGTGTTGCGTCACATATCTGACCCCCTCTCGGAGATCGGAGCCCACCGACGGTGCTTTGGCGGGCCTATCAGGCTTCGGGATGCGGACGAAGAACAAGGGCAGCACCGCGATGACCGCGGTCACGACGTCGATGGCCAGGATGCTCTGCATCGGCAGCACCTTCAGGATCAAAGCACCGGCCGGGGGCACGACGATGTTGGCGGCCCCTCGCAGTGCCTGATTCAGGCCCGAGATGCGCGATAGGTGCTTTCTGGGGATCAGCTGCCCCGTTGCGGCCTGCATGGCCGGCCAATGGAAGGCACCACCGGTGGCGCGCAGCAGCATCAGGATGTAGAGATGCCACGGGCGCACGACATCCAGGGTGAAGAGTCCCGCAACTACCAGGGTGACCAAAGCGACGAGGCTGTCGGCCACGATCATCACCTTGCGGCGATCCCAACGATCGATCAAGGCGCCGGCAATCGGCGCGATGAGGATGCCGGGGAGCACCGAGACCGTGGTGGCGATGGCGAGGGCGGTGGCCGAGTTCGTGGTCTCTGTGAGCCACCAGACGAGGGCGAAGCCCACCAGCCGGCTGCCTATCAGCGAGGCGATCTGTCCCGTCCAGATGGTGAAAAACGTTCTCATGGCCCCTTTGGGAGCCGCTTGCTTCGAGGGCTGTTGTTGGCTGCTCATATGCTTTCTCTCCTGTGTTGCCGTTCACTACAGAAAGCATAGCAGGGGAGAGTGCGCGCGGTGTCACCCGCAGGGGTGAATTGGGTGGGTGAAGGCGGCTACAGAAGTCCGAGTTCCCGAGCGCGTGTCACTGCTTCGAGACGGCTTGCGGCGCTGAGCTTGCTGTAGAGCCGCCTGATATGGGTCTTGACGGTGTTCACAGAGACAAAGAGGGTGTCAGCAATCTCCTGGTTTGAGAGCTGGTCCGCGATAAGGTGCAGGACCTCATCCTCTCGGGAGCTCAGGGGGTCGGTCAGGACCGGGTGACCTGCAGAGAAGGTGTCCAGAAGGCGTGATACGTAGTGGTGGGGCTCCAGGCCGCGCTCCGCCGCAAGACGTACGAGATCGCGCATCGGCGGTCCCTCGTCAAGGAATGTGCGGAGAAATACACCGGGTTCGGCGCGGATCAGCGCGTCCTGGAGTGCCGCGAGTGCCGTATCACGCTTGTCCTGTGCCAGGGCGTTCAGTGCTTGCAGGACGCTTACGTCGATGCGTTG
>CBFCZM010000223.1:0-5134 GCA_965602565.1 uncultured Anaerolineae bacterium | reverse complement strand
CAGCGGTGCGTCTCCACCTACCCGGGTTCATTCATTTCCGCGCCCCGGCACGTTTTCTGGCGCTCTATGTGTTGGGGGTCTCGCACCTGGCCGGCGTCGGGATGGACGGTGTCCTGCAGTGGCTGCGTGCGTCTTCATCGCGCCGGAGTGCCGCCGTGCGTGGAGCGGCAGTGGTTGTGGGCTTCGTTGCTGTTGGGCTTGACCTGCTGCTCGCCGGGGAGTACCTGCCGCACGCGGGTGCCACTGCTGCGCGAGCCTATACGGATCTGCGGCCTGCAGCCGCACATCTCGTGGCTGCTGCTCAGGAAGCTGACGCTGCAGGTGTGGCGCCGGAGCGGTTCCTGAGTATCTCGCAAATGCTCTTCGAGGTCGGCGACAAGGCCGAGATCGAGTTGGTCTATCGCGATACTCTGTCGCCCGATGCGCTGTGGGCCTATCTGGTCTCGGCGAAGCAGCGCGAGATCCTGACACCCAATCTGCCGCTGGCCTTTGGGGTTCCGGCTGCCGACGGCTATGACGGCGGCCTGCTGCCGATGCGTCACTACATAGCGTTCTCCGAACTACTGATCCCCGGTGGCACGTCGGACGGCCGTCTGCGCGAGAACCTCTCGGCGGTGCCCGACGCACGGTGGCTGGATCTGCTAGGGGTTCGCTACGTGCTCACCGACAAGACCGGCGATGTGTGGGTCGACGACATTCTCTATGATCGCCAGTTGCGGCCCGTGCTAGCAGAAGGGGGCTCGCTTTCTGTCGCCTGGCTGCCGGAGGGCTTTGCGGCTAACGCGGTGGGCGTCCTGCACCAGGGCGGCGACGTGACGGTATCGGTGGCCCTGGCGGATGGGCGACAGCTCTCGAGAGCCCTACCGGCAGCGGCTACGCCAGACCGGACCAACTGGGTGCGGTGGCCGGCGGCGGTCCCCGTGGTTGGGTTGACGTTCCAGTCGGCCGGCGTTCCGGCCCAGTTGACGGGCGCCAGTTTGGTCGATGAGCGCAGTCGAGCCTTCTATCCTCTCGTGCTGTCGAATGATCTCAGACTCGTACACTCGGGCGACGTGAAGATCTACGAGACTGTGATCCGGCCCGCGCGGCTGCGGCTTCTGACCGACTGCGAGATGGCTGCTTCCGCGGAGGAAGCACGTGCCCGTATGGAGGATGCGTCGTTCGATCCTGCCGCGACCGTAGTGCTTGAGGCACTCGACCCGGAGCAACCCGTTGGGTGCGCACCAGCTTTGGGCGAGGTCCGTCCTACCACGGGCACCGTGTCGCTAGTGCAATACCGCGCAAGTGAGGTCACTGTGGATGTGCAGACGGATGCCCACGTTTTCCTGATGTTGACGGATGCGTGGTATCCGGGATGGGAAGTATGGATGGAAGATCGCGATGTGCCGGGTCAGAAGGCGGCGCAACTGCCTCTGTACCGCGCCGATCTCATGTTCCGTGCTGTTCCACTCAAGCCGGGCAACTGGCGCGTGACGTTCCGCTATGTCCCCTATGTGCTTTTCTATGGCCTTGCCGTGAGCTTGCTGGGCGTTGCGGCCTTTGTTGCCTATGCGCGGTGGGGAGGCAAGAAGGCGGCAGGCTAGAGTTCCGTGATGTGTGGCGACCGGGAGAAGACCACTGAGGTCGGCTGCGCGGGGCATATGTCCAAGCGGATCTATGTCGGTGCGCCGCCTGCGGCAGCAGATCGAGACCTCGCTCCAGGCGGGGCTGTTCGATCAGCAGTAGCTGGAGATGGATGTGATAGCGGCTCCGGATCACATCCCAGTCGGGGGGCGTCTGACTGGGCAGCATTGACATGATCCCGCGGGGATGTACAATGGATAATGTCAGTTTGGTGGAAGCGCAGCGTATAGTACATCCTAGTGATTTCGCAGGAGGTTTGACCATGGCTTATGTGATTACCCCACTTTGTGAGCGCGCCGGTCTCTGTGTCGACGTGTGTCCGACAGACTCGATTCATTTCGTGGAAGGCGACAGCGATTGGCCTCTCTACTACATCAACCCTGAGACCTGCATCGACTGTGGGGCATGTGCGGCGGAGTGCCCGAATGAAGCCATTTTCATGGCTGATGACGAGCCCGAGGAGTATGCTGACTACGTAGCCATCAATGAGAAGTTCTTTATGAGTGGGCCTGGTGCGGAGTTCGCGTAGCTTCTGTGCCGGCGATTCGATGTCTTAATGCGACGAGGCCGAGTTATCTCGGCCTCGTTGTGATTTGATCGCGATTCAGATGGCGTAAATGGGGCTGGTGAAGATCCAACCAACTCGGTGGCCTCGGAATCTCCGGTAGACTTCTACGCGGTAGATGCCGGCCTCCACCGATGTATATTCGAGGCTACGACCCACCGTCCGTTGGATGACTCTGCCGTCCCGGCGCAGATGAATCTCCCCCTTTGCCGGAAGCGTGATGGTGATGGTGATGGCGCCCAGCCTCCGTAGCTCCTCACCGGGCACAGCCGCAGCTGAACCGCTAAGTGCCAGGCAGCGGAAGCCCCGCGTTGAGTGGGGAAGGTCGTAGCCAACCCAGGTGCGCCCGGCCCGGAGGGCCTCATAGATCAGGTCCTTATCCTCGTCTGCCTCGCCGGTGAGCGGTGATCTGGTCAGGATATGTGTGTTGACGCAGCGGAAGAGGTATTCGTAGGGGAAGATCTGGCGCTGCAGCGGCCCCATCTTGTAGGTCTTGCCGTGGGCGTCTGCTCCGCCGATGGCGGCAACCCGATATCCCTGACCCAAGAGCTCGTCCCACAGCCGGAGGGTGGCCCGGTAGGGCCCCCGGATTCCCAGTTCCGGCATGAAGGCGAAGATGGGCGCCACGGCCTTGCTCCACAGCAGGCCCTTGAACTCCGACATGTAGTTCCACAGCTCAATCCCGTGGATGTCGTCAGGTGGCCAGGTTGTCCACGGGATCGCTGCCAGGTCGGGCCCTATTGGGCTCGACCGCTCGATGGGGTGGGCGATGTAGCACACACCGTCTCGCCTGCGCGCGGCCTGAACGAGCGTCTGTGTGCTCCCAAAGGAGTAGGGCGCGATATCCTGTTCAGCGCCATAGACCAGCAGATGGTTCGCCTGTGGCTGCCTGCGGACGTTGTGGACCTCTTCTCCGGAGAGAATCAGGATCTGGCCTCGGTAGCCCTCCAATCCTTCGGGTCTGACGTTGTGATCCGTGACGATGACGAAGTTGAGTCTGGCCTCTGCCGCTGCTGTCGCGATCCGCCGATACGTCGCTTCGCCATCAGAATACACGGAGTGGACGTGCGCGTTGCCTACGTACTCTCGATAGTTGTCCATGTGATAGCGTGGCTCCAGATCTAGCTAGGACGCCGGATCACAATCGCTGCCTGATCTCCGCGGTTGTGAAAGTCGGCGATGATGTCGATGTCGTCCAGGGTGCAGCCCAGAAGGATCTTGATCTCGGTATCACGCTGCGCGATATCCACTGAACACACAATGCCCGTGATCTCTCGCTCTGCACTGCTCCCGACCCAAACGTCCGTGCCGTCGCCATCGCCGGATCGGGTGTTCTTGAGATATCCGTAGTCCAGGGGATAGACAATAGCGGGCCACCGCGGACGGTGTGACCCTTGGGGGCGGTCGAGGACGACATCGGACGTCCTGACTAGCTTCTCTAGATATGCCCAGAACTGCTGATTGAGGTCCACATCTCTTCCTTTGCCGGCTATGTTTTCAGAGAATCAGCATCGCGTCGCCGAACGAGTAGAAGCGGTAGCGTTCGTCGATTGCTGCCTGGTAGGCCCGGCGGATGTTTCCGTCGCCGGCGAATGACATCACCAGAGCCAGTAGAGTGCTCTTCGGCAGGTGGAAGTTGGTGATCAGGGTATCCACCACGCGGAATTGGAAGCCGGGTGTGATGTAGAGGTCGGTGAACCCCTCAAATGGTGATACGTGGCGCCAAGGGCAGGTGCCGTCCGGCTTCTGCAGGAGTCTCTGCCGGACCGAGGTCTCCAGCACGCGAACACTGGTGGTGCCCACGCTGACAACCCGGCGACCCATCACCTTGGTCTGGTTGATCCTCTCGGCTGTAGCCTGGGCCAGCCGGCACCATTCGCGGTGGATCTCGTGCTCTTCAATATCTGACTCGGTGATCGGGCGGAACGTATCCAGTCCCACGTGCAGGGTCACGAAGTCCAGCTTCACGCCCTGGTTGCGCAGTTCGAGCATCAGATCCGCTGTGAAGTGCAGCCCCGCTGTGGGCGCCGCCGCACTCCCCGGCGTGCGTGCGTAGACAGTCTGATAGCGCTCGGGATCATCCAGTGGTTTGTGGATGTAGGGAGGGAGGGGGACGTGGCCGAGTTCCTCGAAGTAGCCCTCCACGGGTTCGGAGAACGCCAGGGTGCGCTCTCCTCGCTCCCCAGCTTCGATGATCTCGGCGGTAAGGCTCGATGGCCCAGCAGCTGCGTCGAGCCGAATGGTGGTACCCGGGCGCGTCGTTGCGCCGCCAGCCAGCCCGAGCCACCGCTCGCCGTCGAGCTTCCTTAGCAGCAGGAGCTCAACCTTGCCCCCGCTTGGGGTCTTGTGTCCATAGAGACGCGCAGGGATGACCCGACTTTCGTTGGCGACCAACAGGTCGCCTGCTCTTAGGTACTCACCGACATCGCGGAAAAGACGGTGCTCGATACGACCTGTAACGCGGTGCAGCACAAGCAGCCGTGATCGATCGCGGGGTTCGGTGGGTTCCTGAGCGATAAGTGCTTCTGGAAGACTGTAATCCAGGTCTGCTGTTTTCATTCTCTTTGTTCTTGGCGGGGTCAACGGTCTGCCGCTCAACCGGGCAGAAGCACCGGCCGCAGTTCCGGGGCATAGGCATCCAGGAGCTCGGGCGTGATGGCGTTCCCTCTGGCAATGGCAGCATACAGGTCACTGCTCGGCCGCGGAGTTCGCGTCTGGGTCTGCGGATCAAGCTCAATCAGGCCGAAGGGCAGCGTCCAGCCTTTGGCCCACTCGAAGTTGTCCACGAGTGTCCAGTGGTAGTAGCTTTTCACCGGAACATTGTTCTGACACGTGCGCCAGAGCTGGTGCAGGTGCAGCAACAGCGCGCGTGGTCGCTGGTCATCGTCCGCGTCGGGGATACCGTTTTCCGTGATATGGATGGGAAGGCTGAGCCGGGCCAGCTGC
>CBFCZM010000222.1:0-5149 GCA_965602565.1 uncultured Anaerolineae bacterium | reverse complement strand
GTCATATACGCACGGAAGACGCCGACGTTGGTCAACTCGTGCTCTGCACAGACATCCTGGTCGAATGCATCCATTCCCTTCTGCAGCCCGTCGAGATGTCGCGCCACATAGTCCTTGACAAAGCCGATACTCTCAAATCGCTTGATCATCTCGTCATCGCAGAACCGCACACTGTTCAGATCGACGTAGAGCGCGCGCTTGATCCGCCTCCCGCCGCTCTCGGTCATGCCGCGCCAGTTCCGGTAGGGTGTATCCAGTAGCTTGTAGGTAGGAATGACGCTGATCGTATTGTCCCAGTTGCGGATCTTGACGGTATGCAGGGCCATGTTGATCACATCACCGTCTGCCTCATAGGTCGGCATCTCGATCCAGTCGCCCTCGCGCACAAGATCCTGAGACTGGATCTGCAGGCTGGCCACCAGAGAGAGCAACGTGTCACGAAAGATCAAGACCAGCACCGCCATGATGGCCCCCAGCCCGCTGAGCAGCGCCACCGGCGACCGCCCGGTGATCTGAGATGCGGTCAGAATCACGCCTACTGTGATCGTCAACATCTTGCCCAGGTCGAGGTAACCCTGAATGGACAGACCGCGGTAGGAGTCGCCGGCTTCGTAGATCAGGTTCACGGCAGTCAGCAGGCCCATCAGCGTGACTACCGTCAACCACAGCATCCCCAAGAGCATCAGATCACGGAGGAAACCGGCAGCCCCAGGGAGCCAGCCGGCCAGTGAGAAGGTCAGTAGTAGTGGCGCCATCCAGGCAAACCTGTAGGGTCGCATGTGGTCGACCAGAATGTCATCAGCCTTGCTCTTGGAGCGCCGTGTCAGGTAGATCAACCCTCGCGCCAACAGGTTGCGCGCGACCAAGAACACAATGCCGTTCAAGACAACTGCCAGCCCGACAAAGACCCAAGGTGCCTGCGCCGGATTGGCTTCCGCCCACGCCAGAAGCCCATCAATGATCATAGAACGCCCCCCCCTTTTGCGCCTGGATGCTGTAGTTCAAGCTGCCTGGATCCGCACGAGCGGACTCACCGACCGTCCGGAACGCTCAACATGATCATATCGGATCACCGTATTAGCGCCAGCGGTCACTTGTCGATGCCTTTCACATGCACGTCAAAGAACTCGACCGAGCGCTGGGCCGCGGCACCGAAGTTATTCGAGATGTTGTGGCTGTCCCCTTCATAGATGTAGAGTTCAGATGCCTGTCCGGCCTCTGCCAGACTCGCGCGCAGGATCTCCGAGTACTCAACCGGCACGGAGGCGTCCGCGGAACCGTGGTGAATCTGGACCGGCCCGGAGATCTCATCCAGGTAGGTGAAGGGATCGATTGCGTCCCAGAAAACCCGATTCTCCTCGATGACATCCAGCCGCCAGAGCTCGTCATCCCAATCATCGGCCGTATCCTCGGGGTCAGGCGTCGGCGTTGGATTGTTGGCCCACCGCTGTACCCAACGGTCGATGATCACCGGATAGGGCGCCGTCACACCAGCCCAGATCACCCCGGCCTTGATCGTATCCGTCACCACCATCGCGCGGAGCGCAATAGACCCACCCATTGAGTGCCCCCACATCCCCACTCGCTCCGGATCTGCATCCGAGTGAGCCATCACAGCAGCCATCCCGTTCAGCACATCCACCGTATACGCCGGTGAGGCATACGAGCTGATCGGCTTCCCCTCAGAGCTGCCGTGGCCACGATAGTCCGAACGGAAGAGTATGTAGCCGTTGCGGGAAAACGCGTCCGTATAGGCGATGTAGCGCTCTGTGGTGCGATACTGATCCGGCGGGATGTAGCCGTGATTGAAGACAACGATCGGCCATCCAGTCTCCGGCTTCTCGCCGCGAGGCACGGTCAGGAGGGCATAGATCTTCAGCCCCTCTGAAAGATACGAGACAATGTAGCGATCATAGTTGGAGCCGGCCGCCAGAGTCTCCTCGATCACCAACTCGCTGCCGGGATAGACCTGCTCGCGCATCACGTCGATCACCAAGGGATGCGTCGGCGCTGGCGTGGGCGTCGGTGTCGACGCCCGAGTCGGCGTGGCCGTAGCCGTCGGTGGCGTCGTCGGCGTAGCAGTAGGCAAAGGCGTCCACGTCGCAGCAAGCACGGGCGTCCACGTAACAGTGGACACAGGAGTTGCGGAAGCTGTGAGCGGAACGGGCGTCGCATCTCCAACCGCATCTGCTGCCTCAGAGCCTCGATCACAGCCGGAGAGCAAACCACCAAGAGCAGCAACCAGCAACAGCAGAGAAGCCTTCAGCAGGAAACTACGCTTTCGATTTCGCCTGGCCACAGTAATCCCAGCCTCGCCATTCCCATATAGATATTAGTGGACATTATATACCAAATTCCCAGAGGAGAGCCCCCTTGAATCGGTTCCAGAGTGTGTTGATGGCATCTACACGTTGGTTCTCGTCAACGCGTCTAGTAGGTCAGACAACAGGTCACCCCCTACATCGGGTGCGCTACGAGGCATCGGCACGGTCAGCAACACAGTCTGAAGCCAAGTCGACGCTTCTGACCAGTACCTACCCCGGTGCTACGATTCTCGCATCAGTCACGCTGGGGGCGCTGGCAGAGGGGTGAGCTTCCCCCACCGAGCCTGGTGCAGTGCTGACGCTGCGGCTGGAACTGGCCGAAGGAGTGCAAAAGACGACGATCGAGGCAAGCCTTGGCGAGCTCAACGAGAGAACGATTCCGGTGACCCTGGTCGACGGGCATATAAGCGAGCAGTGCGCAGTCTACGTCCCGCCTGTTGTGAGTCAGCTGACCGTGCGCAAACCACAGCCCTCGCGGTCGAGGACTTGGGCGCGATGCTGTTACGGACCGGGGGGTGGTCGCGCTGATACTGTCCGCCGGCGGCGTATCCGGAAATGGCCCCAAAGCTCGCGCCTACCACGATGGCGAAGCCGGTGGTCGTAAACGCAACAACAGGGAAACACGCGTGCCGTAGATAACACGGCTGAACTCGTCAGCACATTGCCGTCTATGCCCATGCGGTAGTGTTGCCATCTGGGGTGAGGACCGCGGTTCCCTTCTATAGGATGAGGAATGCCCGTGCGGTAACATCACACGGGCATTCTTGTCCATCACCGTCTACTCCGAGCGCTCACCACACAGGAGCAAGATGCAGTGCGTGCAGGGAGACCAAAGCCTGGGCTGCCACACTACGGCTTCCCAGGCTTCGGTCTCTTCCTTGAATGGCGCTGACGGTTGTGCGGCGCAGGTCGCTATCTGCGCACTAGACGAACCACCTGCCGTGGCCCCATCTACACCGCGGGAAGCGGCAGCAACCTAGCACTTGGGCCGCTTCAGCAGCCGGACACCGGTGGGCTCAACCGCGACGTCGCGACAAGACTCGCCCGTGAACACATCGTCCCATGGTGCATCCAACGCGACAGTCTGCTCAGATTCTGCGTAGTTCAGCAGGAAGAGCAGTCGCGTATCTTCACTCTGCCGCTCGTGGGCACGCACACCGTCGGGCGTCTGTGGCCCAAGGGCCACGCCAGCGGCATCGCACAGCCAGGCAACAAAGGCTTCGAGGGACTCACCGCGCAGCACCGTCCCGACATAGACGACCTTACCCTTACCGTACTCATTGACCGTGATGGCCGGCATAGCCTTGAGCCACCCCGCATCATACGTCGCCAACACCTGCGCCGTCGTGACGATGATCTCATCGGCCCAGGTCTCCGCAACCTGTACACCTGCGGGCAGAGGTCCGGCCTCCCCCTTGAGGGGCAGCGGCGCATCCAGAGCGCCGTAGTCATCCACCTCGACACCGGCGACGTCGGCCAGTGGTCCGGGCGCGGGCGCGTTGAAGATTACGTTGTACTCATCAACGGCGCCGCTGCGGGGCGTCAGACAGAGCACGCCACCGTCGGCCACATACCGCCGCAAGTTCTGAGCGACCGCGTCGTCCACGCAGTAAAGCCGCGGAGCGATGGCCAGGCGGTATTTTGCCAGATCCTCATGTGGGTCCAGCCCGTCGGTGGTGACATTGTGCGCCATCAGCGCATCGTGATAGGCGTAGGCTTCGGCGTTGACCTTCATCGCGTCGTTGCGCACTACGGCATTGAGCGCCCAACGTGACTCATAGCTCATCAGGATGGCAGCCTCCGCCGCCGGTCGGGTGGAGGCAATCAGGTCCCCGGCTTGAGCAAGCTCCGCGCCCATCTTCGCTAGCTCGTCATACCGGCGATTCCTGCGCCCACTGTGAGGCAGCACCGCGTGCCAGTACTCCTCCTGACCCCAACGGCATGGCCGCCACCTGAAGTAGTTGATACCGCAAGCACCGTGCCCGATCGAGCGATATGACCACAGCCGCATCCAGCCCGGCGCCGTTGCCGACTGCCAGTGCGGCTGCCCGGATCGCTGCTCCAGGATGAGCAACTCCCCGCGTGAACCGCGACAGTAGTCAAGCGCGAGTTCAGGTGCGTTGGGTGGGTAAAGGTTCGTGCCGTAAACATCCGTGGCCTCGCCCAGATCAAAGATGTCCGTATGCAGCGCCCTGGTATGCTGGAAATTGGTCGTCACCCAGGCACCGGGGTGCGCTTGCTTGACTAGATCGTAGCGCCAGCGTGCGAAGTCGGCATTGGTCCTGGACTGGAAGCGCGCATACTCCAGCGCGAGGCTAGGATCGGCCGTACGGACTCCGACCGGAAGAGGGACCTCCTCGAACGCGGAGAAGGCGAAGGACCAGAAGTGCATTCCCCACTTCTCGTTGAGGTCCTCGATGGTGCCGTACTTCTCGCGCAGATAGTCGTGGAACTTGCCGCGACAGACACCACAGTAGCACGTGTTCCCCGCACCGATCTCGTTGTCAATATGCCAGGCTGTGATATCCGGATTGCCCGCGAAGTGCTCCACGACGACCCGGTCGATCCGTTGGGACAGTTCAACAAAGCGCGGTGTGTTGTGACATACCGTGTAACGATGCCCATAGTTGGCCACGTGACCATCCGCGCGCACGTTGGCGATCTCCGGGTACCTGTGGAGAACCCAGGGGGGCGGGGTACGTGACATCGTGCACATCATCGTCTTGACGCCGTGCTTACCCAACAGCGCAATCGCCCGATCCATCCAGTCGAAATCGTACTCACCCTCTACAGGCTCAATCTTGCTCCACGCAAATTCGCCCATA
>CBFCZM010000221.1:0-5193 GCA_965602565.1 uncultured Anaerolineae bacterium | reverse complement strand
GGGATGCTCTGCGTAGGTCGAAGTGTCACTTCGACCGCTTTGGGGGAGGACGCGGGTACTGGGGGCGCTGGCAGATCCGAGGTTGCGTGGGTGAGTAGGTGGTCGAAGCAGGCGCTTCGACCTACGCGGAAGGCAGCCGGTCGAGTGCGTTGCTCTGCGTAGGTCGAAGTGTCACTTCGACCTCTTTGGGGGAGGAGGCGGTTACTGGGGGCACCGCCAGATCCGAGGTTGCTCAACTGAGTAGGTGGTCGAAGCAGGCGCTTCGACCTACGCGTTCTCGTCGACGTACTCCATCGGCTGCGTGTTGCGTCTCCTTGACACTCCGGTGACGATGCCCTACTATACGTCATCATTCCATCCACCGCCAGGAGGCAGACGATGTCGAGAACGTCACTGATAGTCGATCGCAACATTGAGATGCGCACCCGCGACGGGGTGATCCTCCGTGCGGACGTGATCCGCCCCAATACCGATGAGCGCCTCCCTGTGGTGCTCCAGCGCACGCCCTACGGCAAGCTCGGCGGGACCAACAGCTTCGCCGTTATGGCCGCCGAGCGCGGCTATGTCGTCGTCAACCAAGACACCCGGGGGCGCTGGGACTCCGAGGGTGACGGAACCCCCTTCATCCACGAGAAACGCGACGGCTTCGACGCTGTTCAGTGGGCCGCTGGACTGCCGTGGTCCAACGGTGACGTGGGTATGTTCGGCGGCTCGTACGTGGGCTACACGCAGATGGCCGCTGCGTCGCAACAGCCTCCGGCGCTCAAGACCATCATCCCGGCGGTGACATTTTGCGATGCCTACCGCCTCCTCTATCCGGGTGGTGCCTTCGCCATGGGCGCTGCCACCAGTTGGGGCCTTGGTGCACAGGCGGCGATGGCGCTGATGCAGATGGAGGCTGGGGAGGCCAGGGATCGGATGATGGCGGAGTTGATTGACCAGGTGAACGGCATGACGCGTCGTGCGGGTGCCCGAGGCGACACGTTCTACCATCTCCCACTTCAGACTATGCCCCTGATCGGCAAGGACGGCTTGTCACCGTTCCTTTCGGATCTGCTGGCTCAGCCCTTGAGCAGCGCGCCGCACTGGCAGGACATCCGCGTGTCGTTTGGGTCCATCTTGATACCGACCTTTCAGATCGGTGGCTGGTACGATATCTTCGCCGGCGACACGTTGCTCGACTATGCGGGTATCGGCGCTGCAGGGAACGCGAACCAGAAGGTGCTGATGGGCCCGTGGTTGCACGGGCCGCTCTCGGGCCTTGTTGGCGACGTGGACTTCGGCTACGAGGCTGACGATGCGACTGTGATGTCGGCCGAGTGGCAACTGCGCTGGTTCGACTGCTGGCTCAAGGGGAAGCGCAACGGGATCGATGAGGAGCCGCCCATCCGGCTGTTTGTCATGGGCGACAACGTGTGGCGCGACGAGGAGACGTGGCCGCCGGCACGCACCAGGCCCACCGAGTGTTTCCTTCACAGCGGAGGGGCCGCCAACACGCTTCACGGCGACGGCGTGCTCTCCTTCGAAGGACCCGGACACGAGCCCGGGGACAAGTCCCTTGACACCTTCGTCTACGATCCGCGCAACCCGGTTCCCACGCTCGGGGGAGGGTTGTGCTGCTCCAACACCGGGATGGCGGCAGGCGCGTACGATCAGCGCGAGATCGAGGCGCGGCCCGATGTATTGGTCTACACCTCGGAGGCACTCCTGGAGGATCTCGAGGTCACTGGGCCTGTCGTGGCCAAGCTGTGGGCCGCCACCAGTGCCCGTGACACTGACTTCACGGCGAAGCTGGTGGACGTGGGGGGCTGTGGCTACGCGCGCAACGTCGCCGACGGTGTAATCCGCGCCCGGCATCGGCTTTCAACGGCAGAGGCCCAACTCGTCGAGCGGAACAAGGCATTCGAGTACAGCATCGAACTCGGACCAACGAGCAATGTCTTCAAGGCAGGTCACCGTGTCCGCCTTGAGGTCAGCAGTAGCAACTTCCCCAAGATCGCGCGAAACCCGAACACAGGCGCTGATATCGGAATGACATCAGCGCTGGTGCCGGCTGTCCAGACGGTATTGCATGATGCTGAGCATCCTTCGCGTGTCATTTTGCCGATTGTGCCGCGGTGAGGCCCACTGGAGGAGAAGGCTCTATGGGCTAACGCCCGTGGGCGCACACACCATGTAACTATGGAAGTGCGGCACGCAGAACGCCGGAGTGGTCTCCGGCGTGAGCGCGATGAAGTGGGTTAGCAGAGTAGTCCGCATGTGCCATCGCACACCACGCAGGACGTAGATGCAGCGCGCAGAGCAGAGCGGGCGAGACGCCTGGCACCAGACTGCCTACGGTCCGCAGAGCGGATCGGAGGTGGGCGTTTCCGAAGCAACACCTCCGGTTCCCTCTCCCATTCCGTCCGCGGAGTATGGGAGAGGGTTAGGGTGAGGGCTCTGCCGGTCTATTTCCGAGCTAGGGTGGTTGAGCGGCAAAGCGGAAGGGCGACAAAGCGAGATGACAGCAGAACCGTCTGCTGCTATCCCGCTTTTTCGCCTTATCGCTTTCTCGCCCTATCGCGTCACGGCGTCCAGGGGCTGCCGTCGGGCCAACGGGTCTGTGTCCATTTCTCGATGGTGTCGGTAGCCGGGTACTTGGCGGCCAGTTCCTCGTCGATGTCGATACCCAGACCGGGCTTGTCGTTGGGGTAGAGGTAGCCGCTGCGGACCTCGGGCAGGCCGGGGAACATCTCGTAGACGTGCTCGGGGAAGCCGCACCACTCCTGGATGCCGAAATTGGGCGCCCAGAGATCGAGGTGCAGGTTCGCGGCGTGGCCAATGGGCGAGGTGTCGCCAGGACCGTGCCAGGCGGTGTGGACGCCGTAGATGTTGGCGAAGAGCGTCACAGCGCGCGCCGGTGTGATGCCACCCATCTGGCTGACGTGCATGCGGATGTAGTCGATGAGATGTTCCTGGATCACGGCCTTCCACTCCAGGGGACTGTTGAACAGCTCACCCATCGAGAGGCGCGTGGTGCAGTGGTTGCGGATATCACGGAACCAGTTGATGTGCTCGGGGGCCAGCAAGTCCTCCAGGAAGAAGAGGTTGTAGGGCTCCAGATCCTTGGCGAAACGCACCGCGTCAATGGGCTGCAGGCGCTCGTGGACATCGTGAAGCAGTTCAACCTCGGGACCCACGTGCGAGCGGACGTAGTCGATCATCCCCAACTGCCGGCGGCAGTACTCGCGCGGATTGTAGTAGGCGCCCGCTGGGGCACCCTCGGGCTTCGGCAGGCTGTCGGCCTGGCCACCATAGCCGCCCATCTGGACGCGGATGTGGTGGACGCCCTGATCCATGAATCTCTGGACGCGCTCTAGCACGACCTCGGGGGTCGGGCCACCGGCGTGACGGTAGACGGCGGCGCCTTCGCGGCACTTACCACCCAGCAACTCGTAGACCGGCATATCTGCCATCTTGCCCTTGATGTCCCACAGTGCCTGGTCGATGCCGGAGATGGCGTTATTGAGCACCGGACCGTTGCGCCAGTAGCTGTGGACGTGCGCCATTTGCCAGAACTCCTCAATGCGCGAGACATCCCGCCCGATGGCGAAGGGCTTGAGATGCTTCTCGATCGCAGCGTGCACGGCGTGGAAGCGCTGGGTGAAGGTCGCGCAGCCCAGCCCGTACAGGCCGGGTTCCGAGGTGATGACTTTCACGATGACCAATCGCGAGCCGGCCGGCTGGGTCAGAATTGTCTTGACGTCCTTGATCGTAATCGGCTTTGCCATTGAGTTGCCTCCTGTGAGGTCGGGATGGTTAACAGCTCAGCTTGGATAGGGTCATTCTATGGAAGATCGATGGGCTGTCAATGAACGATATGGGGTTGCATGAGTGACTGCAGGGAGCACGCCTGCGCGTTCGCGTAGGCGTGCTCCCTGCAACCAAGAGGAAGGAACTGAACCTTGAGCAGCTTCGGCTGTATCTGAGATCCCTGCCCCCGCAGCGATCTCGGGACACCATGTTGGGCGTTTCTATCTCTGCCAACGCGCGCCCTTTGGCCGCGCTGCTGTTGGCTTACATCGACAGGAACCTGGCCAGCAATTTCTGACTGCGCGCGTCGAGCGCCGAGAAGCACTCAATCTCGTGTCGCGCGTCGTTCACGTCGATGATCAGCCAATGCCCGGGCGATACCTCCCGTGTGTTCCGCGTGATGTTGTTGCGCATCACGAACTCCTGCGGACCCTTGTCCGTCTCGACCTCCCAATACAGGAACCCCAGCTCTTCCTTGATCGACTCAACGCGCGTGATCGTGGGCACCAGGTAGTAAAGGTTCAGCTCGGCAGCGACTGCCTCGCGATCCTTGTCGCCGAGTTCGGTCCAATCGGCGATGATGCCGATTTCGAGCTGTTTCTCCGCGTTAGCATCACGGATGGAGAGATAGGCGGCCTGATCAGACACCGGGAAGCACGAGCGCAGGATCACGCGCGGATACTGGACGCTGACGCCACTCTCTTCGGTGACGGTGAGGCTCAGCGTGTCGCCACGGCGCGTGAAGTCGACGCGATCTGCTGCAAGATAGTTGACCTCATATGACTTCGCCATTGCCGGTCTCCTATAGACTCGCCGTGCTGCCGTCGATGCGCGCCATCTGCGACTGCATCTGGACCAGCTTGTGGAACATGCCCTGGTTCTCGATCAACTGCTTCGGAGAGCCCTGTTCCTCGACCTTGCCCTGGTTGAGCACGACGATGCGGTCGGCGTTGTGCAGGGTCGACAGGCGGTGGGCGACCGCGATAGTGGTGCGCCCCTTGACTAGCTCGTCCAGAGCTTCCTGGATCTGGCGTTCTGTCTCGCTATCCACCGAGGACGTAGCCTCATCTAGGATCAAGATGCGTGGGTCGTGCAGGATGGCGCGGGCGATGGAGATACGCTGTCGCTCGCCACCGGAGAGACCGCTTCCGCCCTCGCCGACGATGGTGTCATAACCCTCGGGCATTGCCGTGATGAAGTCGTGTGCATTGGCCGCCTTGGCCGCGCGAATGATCTCAGCATAGGTTGCGCTGGGCTTGCCGTAGGCGATGTTTTCGGCCAGCGTGCCGCGGAACAGATATGGCGACTGCAGCACCATACCGACTTGTTGCCGAATCTCCTCCATCGACAGATCGCGGATATCCTCGCCATCGATCATAATCGAACCGCCTGTCACGTCGT
>CBFCZM010000220.1:0-5202 GCA_965602565.1 uncultured Anaerolineae bacterium | reverse complement strand
TTGCCGCCGACCTCCACAAGCGCATTGACCACGTCCCCCGCCGCCAGCCTCAGCGCCGGCTCGAGCTCAACGGTGAATGTGACCGTGTCTCCGTCGCCGAGATACACCGACTGCGGGCCTCGCAGTTCGGCGTTCTGAGACGACACGTCGTAGGAGAGATTGAAGGCCCCGTCGCCCGCACTCTTGTTAGAGAGTTCCAGCCCCAGCGTCTGCACAACACCGTTGCAGCCTTCCGCCGCAACGGCATCAGGATAGAGCATCAAGGGGGTGCACGCCTCCATTAGCAGCATGCCCGCCAGATCGTGAGGCGGCAGGCCATCGCCATCGCCGCCGACACCCCAATGAACCTGACGCTCCCCGTCGTACCCGACCGGGATAGCTGCTTGCACGCAGAAACCCCAACTGGCGCCGGCCGTGATCTCGCCGTGACCGTCGGCATCACTGTCGGTGTAGACCACTTGGTGCGCTACCGACGACCCATCGCACTGGAGACTGACGGGAGCACCGGATGAATCGGCAGGGTCCTGCGTTCCGCAGGTCACATCCCACGGACCGAGTGGTGGTGCCCCTTCGGGGAAGGTCAGCCGCACGAAATCCAGCCATTCGGAATCGGTAGACCCATTGTGGACCGTGAAACAGAGCGTCTGGGTCTTGTCAGGTTCATAGCAGTCGCGCGTCGACATTGTCGAGCCCGCAACGCTCAGCACGCCGGCCGCCGTATCCAAGGAAGCCGGGGAAAAGGCCGGTTGACCCGAACCTGCGCCATCTGCAGCGCCCACCGTCACCGTCTCGGTCCCCACGCGCACCGGCGGCTCCGCCTCTGCGCGGATGTCGCTGCCTCCTAACACGATGAATCCTGCGAACACCAACCCGACCACCAGAAGACCAGCCAAGACACGGACAAGCTGCTTTCGGTGCTTCACGGTCTGCCCCCTTCTGCTCGAGGTGTGCAAAGCCCCTCCGGAGAACGTGTGGAATCCGAGGGGTCTGTGGCTCAATCCTTCGCCATCAACGCCACCGCAGTGGACGCCACCGTCTCCCTCACTGGCTCGACGTCGACCCCGCCCGCCTCCATCCCCAGCATCACGCCACCGACGACCGGTGGCATCGTCAACTGTGTTAGTCGCGCGCCCGGCGCCACATCGTGGATGGCAGCCAGCATAGTCCCGGCAAGCAGTGAGCTGGCACCCAGCAGGCTCCCGATCTGAACCACCTCAAAAGCCTCGTGCTCCAGCGCCAGCTGTCGAACCACACCCACGACCAGGCTGCCGAGCTCACGACCCGCCCAGCGGATCAGATCGAGCGACACGGCATCGCCGGCGGCTGCAGCCTGAAAGACAAGCGGCGCGGCCTGCGTGGAGAGCGCATAGCGGCCCATATAGAGCCCCTCAAGCAGATCCTCCGCGCCCAGTGCACCCACCGCGTTGACAAAGGTTTGCGTCAATGCCGTGGCGGGTCCCCGCCGGGTGAAGGCCCTGGAGACCGCGCAGATTGCCTCAGGAACGAGCGTATCGGCGCCACCATATTCGCCCAACATCGCTGCGCCACCGGTCGTATGTCCCTCACGGCCATAGCGATCACGTCCCCAGCAGTTGGCGCCTGTCCCGGCGACGATGCCGATGCCCCAACCCTCTGTAGCCCCAGCGACCAACCCGATAATCGAGTCGTTCACCAGTGCAAACGGGACGTCCAGTCCCAGCGAACCAATTGCTTCCAGGTGCGGGGCGCGCTCACCGGGCCAGTCATACCCCGCGATCCCGAACCCGGCGCCCGCGATCTGATCGACTGAGAGATCGACCGAGGCCAGCGCCGCCGCAGTGACCGCCTTGAGCGCAGCCTGCAGGCCCTGCCATCCGACCACCTCATAGCTGCCCGCGCCCACCTGACCGAAGCCGATGACGTGACCCTGCACATCTGCGATCAGGGCACGACTGTTAGTCCCGCCGATGTCATACCCGATGAAGTACTGCGCCATCGCTCCCACCTCCCGAGAAACAGCAATCCGCAGATCTCGCAGATCACACCTCAACAACCCGCCCCTGCTCGGACGAGTCCACAATCGCGCCCACGACCTGCGTCTGGCGCAGGCCGTCAACGCCACTGGGTAGCGGGCCGTAGTGGGCCCACGAAGACGGCGTGAGCGTGTCCTCCAGAATGGAATCCACGAAACTGTGCACCACGCGCCACCCGTCCTGAGGCACATTGAAGGCTTCCAGGCTGGCCCGGGGCTCGCCCGTCGCCCTCTCCGCCACATCCGCCAGCGGGTTCACGTGATGGTAAAGGGCGCCGACGGGCACACCTTGCGCCGCCAGGGCGCCCTGATGTTTGAGCAATTCACGATAGTCAAGCTTGGCGCTCAAGTTGGCACGCCAGCCCTCCGCCTCGGCGAACCCGGCGATCTTGTTATAGCGCAGCGAGCCCTCCGCCCCCGAGAAGTCGAGGCTGAACTCCACCAGCCCATCGATATGCTTGATCCACTCAGCCTTGACACGGAACTTCGCGCCGTTGTCAAAGGTCAGGAAGGCATCATAAAGATCGGGCGTGTAGGCTAACACCTTACGCTGCGAGATCGCGAAGACTTCAGTGACCTCTGCCGGGGCCATCACCCACCGCAGGAAGTCCACGCTATGGCTCAGCAAGAAGTGCGCCGTCGACGAGCCCTCAACCCAGCTCCGCGTCCGATTGCCCCACAGCCGCGTAGGTACCGCGATGTGATCGTCAAGGTGTGACTCGCCATAGACAACCTGACCCAGCAGCCCTTGCTGGATAACATAGTGGGTTGCGCGGTCCAGAGGCGAGCCACGGTTGGCGTAGTTCACGAAGATCCGCGCGCCGGCCTTATCGGCAGCGTCCAGCATCGCCTCGGCATCCGCCACGGTCGTCGCCATCGGCTTCTCCTGAATGATAGCCGGGGCTCCGGCCTCGATAGCCGCCAACACCGGCTCCCTGTGCAGCGGATCAGGCGTCGCGATCACGGCAACGTCGGGCCTCAGCTCGCGCAGCATCGGCACAGTGTCCGTGTAGGCCTTCGCGCGAACCAGCTTCCCGACCTCGCGAGCCCGCGCCTCAAGGACGTCGGCCACGCCCACGACGTCGACGTCGGGACGATCGTCCAACCGCGTCACGTACTGCCTACCCAGGATACCCAAGCCAACCACGCAAGCTTTCAGCACCATGCCTCTCCCTCCCTGATCCGATCGAAAACCACAGTCTGCTTTTGCAGTCTTTGTAGTCTTTGCAGTCTCTGTAATCTTTGTAGTGCAAACTGTTAGTCTGCACCCACCCTCAAGCGACATCACAGCTGGCTTGAACAGCCGCCCTCTGCACGAGCAAATATGCAGGCCAACAACTTGTCCCCACAGGGAAGCTCCCACTACATCTGTGTAGTATGTCGATCAGTCCCACCACGGCTCACCCTCAGCCCGGGTCGCCTTGAGATAATCAAAGTCCAACTCCAGCCCCAAGCCCGGTCGCATCGCGACCTTCATCTTACCCTCGCGGATGACCAGCTTCTCGCCCACAGCATCTGGCGCAGCGTCCGCAGTGCGCGTGCACTCCATCAGCGGGCAGTTGAATATCGCAGCCGAGAACTGCTGCGAGGCCATGTTCAGCACGTAGCCGCTCACATTGTGACACGAGACCGGGATGCGGTAAAGCGCCGCCAGATCCGCGATACGTTTCGCGCCCGTGATGCCGCCGCAGTTGATCAGGTCCGGCTGCAGACAGTCGACAGCCTGGTTCTGCAGAAAGAGCAGCGCCCCCTCCGCCAGTGCGATATTCTCACCGGTCAACAGCGGCACGCGCGTCGTGCGGCGCAGCGCCATCCACGAGTCAGAGTACTCCGGCGCAATCGGATCCTCGACGAAGAGCGGCTTGATCGGCTCAACCGCCTCAGCCACCTTGATCGCGCTGGGCAGATCCAGCTCATTGTGGCAGTGAACGATGATGTCGATCTCATCGCCCAGCGCCTCCCGCGCGAGCCCGTAAGCCTGGGCCACATTCCGGGCCTCCCGCGGGCCGATACCGGGGACATACTGCTGCATATGGCCACCTAGCACGTGGTGGATATCAATCTTGTACGCCGTGAAGCCGTGCGGATCGTCCTTCATGTCGCGGGCCCGGTTGTGCCACTCGGCCTTGCTGAGAAAGTCCCCCCCGCGGCACGCGAATAGAGCTTGATCTCATCCCGGAACGGTCCCCCCAGCAACTTGCAGACCGGCTGGTTGAGCAGCTTGCCCGCAATATCCCACAGCGCGATGTCAATCGCGCTCAGCACGCCCATTACGCGACCGCGCTGTGGATACGCATAGAACATGTTGTGGAAGTGGACCCCGATCGCCAACGGATCCTTGCCGATCAGGCCCAGATGCGGCAGCCGTGGGCCCCCAAGACGGGCAACCGCTGCCCGAACAAAGGGACCTGTCCCGTGGCACGGACCGTAGCCGGACACACCCGCGTCGGTCTCCACCTTGAGCAACGTCGCACCCCGCTTCGGCTGGAGCACCTTGATCGCCGTGATCGTTACCAGGTCGCGCATCCCCGCGACCTGAGCGTCGAATGGTACCTCTGTCTGCTCTGTCATCAGCTCTCATCTCCCAATCTAGGGCAAGCTGTCAGCCGGTATCCGCCTCCGCCGACACGCCAACTAAGCCAGACGCAAACTGTTAGGTTGCGTGACACTGTAGTGCAAACTGTTAGTTTGCATCCGCGATGGCCAACCCGCACTACCCATACCCAAAGCCACGAGCACGGTCGGCTGCGTAGGTCTCGTACGTCGGCGAGGTCTTGATCTCTGTAAGCAGCGCTTCGTCCTCGTCGCGCCAGGTCAGGTCGCCCAGCACCGCCAGATCGCACTCGAGCTGTGCTCGATCGTCGACGCCCATCATCGCCACCGTGACCTCGGGGATGGAAAGAGTCCATTTGAGCGCCAGCTGCGCCAGACGGCCCCGATCCGTCAGCCCGACCTCGTCGCCCATCTTGAAGAGCGTGCCCTTCATGAAAGCCTCACGGGCGAAGACCGCCATCCCGCGCTCCGCCGCAGCGGGCAATACCTCGCGGCGTCCGCAGTCGTTGGCGAAGTTGAAGTTAATGTAGATGGCGTCGAACGCCCCGGTCTCGATCTCCTTCAGATACATCGCCTCGCCGGAGAAGGTATCGGCACAGGCAAAGCGGATCAGTCCCGCCTCCTTGAGCCGGCCCACG
>CBFCZM010000219.1:0-5223 GCA_965602565.1 uncultured Anaerolineae bacterium | reverse complement strand
CGCCGTGTCGGGGAGCGCGCTTCCCACCAACCTGATCTCCTCCCCACAGCGAGCCCCGAGCGGCTGATCCGGTTCGGACGCGGCGGGGCCTGTGCCGTACGACGCCAGGCGTACCGTCGTGACCCAGGTGTCACCGGCTTTGTAGGCCTGAGTTGAGAGCATCCGTTCGATGAGCCGTTCCGGGTCTGACTCTGTGTCCCCCCAGAGGAGCAGGTACAACCGTCCCCCGGTGTGCCGGGCTATGATATCTGAGATCCAGGCTTCGGCTTCTGGTTGCGTTGGCCGGTAGGGTGCAGGATAGACGGGCAGCGTGTCTGCAGGTTGGCTGCCGTAGTAGTAGGTGAAGACTTCCCACTGGTTGGGCGCGCTCAGAAGGATCGCATCGCGAGGTAGGCCCTGCGCACGGATCTGGGCGGCGATGCCGCGGTAGTCGTCGCGGATGTAGGCTGGATTGGTGTAGAGCTGCGCCAGCGATTGGATCTGATAGGGCAGGAGGCCGCCGAGTAGCAGGGCCGCGGCGCCGAGGAGACGCCATCTGTGGGTGTGGCCGGGGAGGGCACGTGTACGAGTACGTCCAAGACGTGCCCGTACAGGAGCCCGTAAAGGAGCTGGCACAGGGGCCGGCGCAGGGGCCGGCACGGGGGGCCGTACAAGGGCTCGTGCAGGGCTGCGCGAGGAGCATGCGGGCATGCCCAGTGGCACTGCCAGCGCCACTGCCAGCGGTGCTGTGCTCATCATCAGGAACTTCAGATAGGCTGGGCGGTAGAGGCCGGTGGCTGCGAAAACGACGGCCGGCAGGATCGCCATCGACAGCGCTGCCCAGATGGCGAAACGTCGCGCTGACCGGCGCGGGGCCCTTAACGAGCTGGCCAGGGTGAGGAGTGCTAAGCCGCCAGCGGCGGGCAGGATGAGGTGGAGCGGGGCATCCGGTAGGGTCGTGCCGACGAAGAGCGTGTGGATCAGGGATCGGAGAGCTTCGCCTTGAGTGAGGTCCGGCGGGCGCCAACCTGCGGCGCTCAATGCAATGGGTGCCCACGGCAGGAACAGAATGCCACCGGCCGCGTGCGACAGGATCCACCGTCCCAGGAGCCGCCACGAGTGAGAGCGCTGTGTGATCCACCACAGGCCGAAAGCGGTGTTCAGCGCTACCAGAGCCAGCAGATAGATGTACTGTGTGTAGAGACCGGCAGCAACGCACAGGGCGAGCCCCGTTGCGGGTCGCAACCACTGTGAAGGCTTGGCTTGTTTTCCGCCGCGACGGAGGAGCGCCGCGCCCATCCACAGGGTCAGAGCGGCACACAGCCCCAACTGCGCGTACATGCGCGCTTCCTGACCGTAATAGACGGATAGCGGATGGAGTGCCGCCATCAGGCCTGCGCCGGCGGCGCTCAGCTTGCCGCCGGCTTGGCGCCCCAGGGATATGGCGACGGCGACAGTGAGTATTCCGCACAGTGCCGAATAGCTGCGAAGTGCGAATTCCGATGCACCGACCGCGGCCCGCCACAGGTGCAGCAGCAGATAGTATCCCGGGGGGTGGATATCGCCGGCGGCGCCCTCGATGATCAGGACGACCGGCCGCTCCACCAGTCGTGCGGTGTTTCCCTCGTCGTGCCAGAAGGACTGGCGATCGAGCGTGACGTAGCGCAGGCCTGCAGCGAGTAGCAGCACAGTCACCATGAGGGCTGCCGGCCAAACGCTGTTCTTCCGGTTTCTCATGCGTCTCTGTTCGACGTGATGCTGTCGAGCCTCAGCGCCTGCCGGATTCTCTTGCCAGGTATCGCACCCCGGCGCACGATGACGGGTGGATCGGCAATGCAGTCCACGATGGTTGAGGGGATGCCGTAAGCGGATAGACCACCGTCCAGGATGAGATCGACGTGGTCCTCGACGAGGCCGGCGGCTTCCTGCGCAGTGATGGGTGGCGGATATCCTGAGCGGATGGCGCCGGTGATCAACAGCTTGCCCCCCACCATCTTGAGAAGGTCAATCAGCGGCGCGCAGCTCGGCACGCGGAGGGCAATCGGATGCGTGCGGTATTCAGATGGCAGGTGCGCTGCAGGGGGCAGGATCAGGGTCAGCGGCCCGGGCCAGAAGCGTTGCGCCAGGCGAAGTGCGTGGGCGTTCGGCCGGGCCAGGCCGGCCATCTCCTCTGCGCTCGCCAAGAGGAAGGGCAGAGCCGGGTCTTGCGCGCGGCCCCGGGCCGCATACAGTTGATCGATGATGTTCGCTTGTCCCGGCAGCGCAGCGATGCCGTAGATCGTGTCCGTCGGCACGACCAGCAGCTTACCGGACTGAAGGTGCGCGGCTGCACGTTCCAGGGCCCCGGTACTGCGGATGGACACGATCGGGGTACCCATGGGGCCTACTGCATGAGCAAGATCGAGACAACGGCAGCCCAAAGACCGCCCAGGGCCGCCAGAAGACCGCTCCACAGGAAGTAGGAGATCGAACGTTGGCGCCGGTAGAAGAACAGCCCGAGCCCACCGTTGATGAGCGTGAAGGCCGTGCCCACCAGCGCAAAGTAGAAGATCCGTGATCTTCCGCCGGTGAGCAGGATGCTGCCGGCGGGCGTGAACTTGAGCGCGATCTCAGCCGATAGGTAGGGGAACCGCCAACACAGAACACCCACCATCAGGACGAGCAGACCTGAGCTGCATCCCAGCATCGCCAGACTCCAGCGATCCCGCCAGATCTCCCAGTCCAGGAAGGCAGGGTGTGTGGAGTGCTCCTCGACCTCCTGGGTTGGCCCCATTTCGAGTCTATCGCGGAGCGCGACCAGAAACGCCTCGGTGTCCTCGGGCGAAACGGCGTAGCTGATCCCATCGGTGCACAAGATCACCTGATGTCTCAGCGGCGCCGAGGCATAGAAGAGAATGGGATCCAGCTCCGCGCGCTCCGTTTCATCAGGACCGTCATCGCCTATGGGTGTGGTTGCTTTCCCCAGGGCGACGACGTATCCGGGCCAGCGCATGCTGGGGCGGATACGCACGTTTTCCAGTCTGGCGCCGGAGATGACATCGCGCACGCTTCCCATTGGAATCTGATGCTCGGTAGGTCCCCAATGGATTACCAGCGCATTGCGATCGAGCTCGTAGTTCGCGTTGATCAGGCCCCAGAGTTGGTAGAGCACGCGAATGGCAAGCCCCAGCGTGACACACGCCCCCAGGCCCAGCAGGAAGACACGAATTGACAATGGGGCAACGACGGCAGTTGCGACCAGTCCGACGGTCGCACCAATCAAGACCACTGCCAGTGCGAGACCGACGACCCATCCCAAGCGGATGTCCAGGCGCCAAGTGTTTTCCATAGGTGGTGTCCAGGGTCTGGGACCGGAGTGTGCCGATCCGCTCCTAGAGCTCCTGCCTCGATTCGAGTGCGCGGGAGAGCGTGATGGCGTCGGCGTACTCAAGATCGCCACCGACCGGCAGCCCACGGCCGAGTCGTGTGATGTGCACCCCCAAAGGCTTAAGCCGCTGGACCAGGTAGGCCGTGGTGTAATCCCCTTCGCTGGTGGGATTAGTGGCGAGAATGATCTCCTCGAACTCATGTTCTCGCACACGCTTCTCCAGCTCAGCGATTCGCAGGTCTTCAGCGAAGATGCCTTCCAAAGGAGACAATGCTCCATGGAGTACGTGGTAGATCCCTTTGTAGTTCTCGGTCCGCTCCAGCGAGAGGAGATCCATGGGCTCCTCAATGACGCAGACGACGCTCTGATCGCGCGTTCGATCGGCGCAGATCGGGCATGGGTCATCCTCCGTCACATTGTAGCACGTGGAACAGAACCGCGTGTTCTCGACCAACGCTTTGAGCGCTTCTGCAAGGCGCATCGCCAGCTCGGACTTGCCACGCAGCAGGAAGAAAGCCAATCTCGAGGCTGTCTTGGGTCCGATGCCCGGCAATTCGGCAAAGGTCTGGATCAGCTCTGTGACCGATGGGGGGACAGCAGCGTTAGCCATAGTCTTGGACTCGGGTCATCCTTCTGGGAAGCTGAACTCTGCATAGCCCGAGGGCGAACGCAGGGCCTATGGAGTACACAGAGGACTTCCTACAGCCCTGGAATCCCCAGACCCCCGGTGATCGCCGACATGCGCTCAGCCATCATCGCCTGGGCCTTCTGAATGGCCTCGTTCGTGGCAGTCAGAACGAGATCCTGGAGCATCTCGACGTCATCCGGATCGGCCACCTGAGGATCGATCTCAATGTTCTGGATCTCAAGGGCGCCATTGATCGAGATTCTGACCATGCCACCACCGGATGATACCTCGATGACCTCTTGGTTCGCTTCCTCCTGGACGCCTTCCATCTGGCTCTGCATCTGCTGAACCTGGCGCATCAGGTCATTCGGGTTCATCTGCATCTTGCCACGTTTGCCGGGACTGCTTCTTCGACGAGACATACGTACTCCTTGTCGGTCAATCTTGGTAGCTCGGTTGGGCAGAGCGTTGGCTGACAACCAACGGTCGCCGATCGGTTGCTCGGGGACTAATCATTGACTCTTGCGACTGCGCCAAGTTCCTCCTGGGCCCGTCGGATCAGCTCATCCTCTTCCAGGGGAATGCCCGGCTCTTTGACCCGGGGGGCGCGACTTGCCGGAGGTTGGCGGCCAGCCTGTGGCCGGCCTGGCCCTTGAGCTTGCCACTCATCTCTCAGGAGACAGCGGATGGCGATCGACTGATCAAAGACCCTCACCAAGACATCCTCAATCCGCCGGACGTTGGTTGCCTCAGATACCTTCTTGCAGTGGAATGCGTGCTGGAACGTGAGCACCAAATGGCCTTGGTTGTCCGTCCCACCGACATGGGCATCGCGCAACAGGGCCCTCAGTGTAACCGGCTGGATGCTCCGGAGCAAGTCGGGCCACCTGTTTCTGACGTTTTCCACGACGCCAGGGCTCATCGCTGTTCCCGAGTTTCCGTAGGCCTGGCCCGCCGGTGTAGGGCCCTCCCCCGTGGCAGGTGAGGTGCCGCTAGCAGGTGCTGCACCTTCAGCTGTTGCCGCATCCGTCTGAGCTATGGATGGCGCCGGCGTGTTCCTGGTTATGTTGGGCGTCGTGTGCGACGGCGTCGCTACCGGCGTTGCCGGCTCGGCGACGCGCGTGGCCACAGCCGATTCGCGTTTGGGGCTCTGCTGTCTGGGCGTCTTCCTGGTCATTGTCGCCGGCGGCGTGCGTGTCGGGCGCGTGCCCGGCGTGGTCGCCCGGTCATAAGTTCCTTTATCCGGCAG
>CBFCZM010000218.1:0-5238 GCA_965602565.1 uncultured Anaerolineae bacterium | reverse complement strand
GAACACGGCTGTGATGATGCGCTCAGCCTTGCTCTGCATACGCATGACCCGGGGATGCCGGTAAAGCCGATCCATCAAGAAGCGCTTGAGCTCGGACAGCATCTCCGCCATCTCGGGTGTGGTGGCCACGACATCTTCCTGCAGCAGTTGCAGCTCACGTGACGACACAGGCGCTGCCTTCTCAATGCGTCGCGCCGTCTCGGTCAGTACGTCATCAATGAGAATCCCCAGCAGCCTCCTGATGAGGCGATGCCGCCACATCGTGTTGAAGTCCCTCCCATCCCAGCCGACACTGTTCTTGGCGCGCTCCCACAATGCGATCCCTGTCAGATCTGCGGGCTGAATCAATCCAGAATAGAGCCCATCATCGAGGTCATGTGTGTTGTAGGCCAACTCGTCTGCCGGGTTGGCTAGCTGTGCCTCCAATGTGCCGCGCAAATCGGGACCAAACCGGGAGGCATCAGCGACATCGTAGTCAGTTTCGTGCTTGACCATGCCCTCTAGCACTTCCCAGGATAGGTTGAGGCCGTCAAACTGCGGGTACTTCTTCTCAAGCTTCTCGACGATGCGCAGGGACTGCTTGTTGTGATCAAAGCCGCCGTGGTCCGCCATCAGCTGGTTGAGCATGCGCTCACCCGCGTGGCCGAATGTGGGGTGTCCGAGGTCGTGCGCCAGGCAGATCGCCTCGAGGAGGACTTCATTGGCACCCAGCGCTGTGGCCAGAGAGCGACCGATCTGCGCGACCTCCAGAGTGTGCGTGAGCCTGGTGCGGTAGTAGTCGCCCTCTGCATAGACGAAGACCTGGGTCTTGTATTCCAGCCTGCGGAAGGCGTCAGTGTGGAGGATGCGATCGCGATCACGCTGGAAACGGGTGCGGTACGGCGGCGCGGCCTCGGGGAAGGCCCGCCCTTGAGAGTCACGGCTGCGGAAGCCATACGGAGCCAGGGCCTGCCCCTCACATTGCTCAAGCCTCTCACGTGTATACAGCACAGTGTTCTCCCCCTCCAGCATTGCTGCCGGGGATGCTGCCGGCGTCGCCGGTCTCAGTGACTGATCTGCACGGCAATCACGCTGATCAGCAGTGCAATGGCCAGGATGACGGTGATGAAGATGGCGAGTTTGCGCACCAATCCGACTGTCTTGACCAGCCGCCCGGAGATCCACAGGAAGGCGCCTCCGGCGAGCCCGAATCCCATCAGCACCCCGATGGTGTAGATAACAGCGGTAGCCATCAGTTGCGGCAGATCGATGGTGATGATCAGGCGATCGAAGACGGCGATGGAAAATCGGCTGCCCAGAAATGCGTAGCATGCGGCGATGAGCAAAGCCGAGACCATCATCAAGATGCCCAGATTCCGCCTTTTGCCACGCTCAATCCACCACGTGAAAGCCCCGAGGCCCAACAGAGCCAGGGCAAACGTGAAGATCACGATGGAGAGGAATTCGATCACCATTGGGTGCCTCCCGGGTATCGACTGCGTCACAGGTCAATGATAGTGGAGAAAGATCTGGTCGTCAAAGACTCGCGAATCGGACTTCTCCGGGTATAATGGTAAGCATGGAAACAGAAAGATTACAGAAAATACTGGCGCGTGCGGGATATGGGTCTCGCCGCGCCTGTGAACAGATTATTGATAGAGGTCGCGTTACCGTGGACGGCAAGACGGCGTCGTTAGGTGATAAAGCCGATCCGGAGGCCCAGCAGATTCGGGTCGATGGTGTCCCCATCCCCAAGCCTGAACCGCGGCTCTACATCGTGGTCAACAAGCCGCGTGGCGTGATCACGACGACGAGCGATCCCCGTGGACGCAGGACGGTGCTTGATCTGGTACAAGTCCCTCAAACCAAGCGCGGTTCGGACATGCGCCTCTATCCGGTGGGACGTCTGGATGCGGATAGTGAGGGGCTACTCCTATTGACAAATGACGGCCCTTTGACTCAGCGTCTCACCCACCCCAAGTACGGACACCTGCGGGTCTACCGGGTGCTGGTGGAAGGTGAGCCAACGGAGGAGACGCTTGAGCGATGGCGCAAGGGGATCACGTTGGAGGGCCTGGGCACACGGTTTGACAAGGTGGTTGTCGAAGCCCGCCAGCGAGAGCAGACGTGGATGCGGGTAACCGTGCACGAGGGACGCAACCATATGGTGCGACGCATGGTTGCCGCGCTGGGACACTCTGCCAAGCGCTTGATCCGGACTGAGATGGGCACCCTTCAGCTAGGGGATCTGCAGTGGGGCAAGTGGCGTTTCCTGAGCGTTACTGAGGTCCGTGCCCTACGGCGCGAGGCCCAACTTCCGGCTACGGGCAAGACCCCGCAAATGCGCAAACCTGCCCGCCGCGGAGCTCCGCGGCCTCGCCGCTCCCGGAGATCCCCCAGGTGAGGCCATCGACCATCGCAATTGACGGGCCGGCTGCGTCCGGCAAGAGCACGATTGGCGATTATCTGGCGGACTATCTGGGGTATCTCTTCCTGGATACCGGTGTGCTCTATCGGGCGGTGACGTGGGCCGCGCAAGCCCGCGGCATCGCCACAGAGGCTGAGGATCAGGTCACGCGGCTGGCGCAGGATGTTGAGATCGAGATCCTGTCGTCGGCTGCAGCTGATGGGCGGCAGAACACCGTTAAGGTGGATGGGAGGGACGTCACCTGGGAGATTCGATCCCCAAAGGTGGAAGGCGACGTCTCGCCGGTGTCTGCATACCCAGGTGTGCGGCGTGCGCTGACGCAGCGAATGCGCGAGATTGCTCGCAAAGGGCACGTAGTGATGGTTGGCCGGGACATCGGCACGGTGGTGATTCCGGATGCTGATCTCAAGCTGTATGTCATTGCTTCAGCAGAGGTACGCGCGCAACGTCGCTACGTGGAGTTGGTGAAGAAGGGCAAGGATGTGACCTACGAGAAGGTCCTGGCGGGCATCCGCCAGCGTGATCGCATCGACAGCGGCCGGGCGACCGCACCATTGCGGGCAGCAGTGGATGCCGTCACCGTCGATACCACTGACCTGAGTGTCGAGACGATGTTTGCCGAGGTCGTGCGGCTGGTGAACCAATACGATAGAGTTGGGCGTGAGCAGGGAGGCTTACATGAGTCGAGCTGAGTATGATGTTGTGGTTGTCGGGGGTGGACCGGGTGGCTACGTGGCCGCGATTCGCGCTTCCCAGCTTGGACTGAAGACCGGGCTCGTTGAGCGAGAGAGCTTGGGAGGTATCTGCTTGAACTGGGGGTGTATTCCCACAAAGGCACTGTTGCGCAGTGCTGAGGTCGCCCGTGTGGTGACGACCGGGGGCAGGGAGTACGGCTTCAAGGTCGATAACGTTGAGCTGGATTTCGGCGCGGCAATCAAACGCAGCCGCAGGGTCTCCAGCCGCCTTGTGAAGGGCGTCGGTGCTCTGATGAAGGGAAACCAGGTTGATGTCATTATGGGGCAGGCCCGCCTGACCGCGTCTACGGAAGTTGAGGTGGCCCTGGCGGATGGTGGCACGCAGACGCTCAAGGCGGGCTCAATCGTCCTGGCTGCAGGCGCGCGGGCGCGCGCGATTCCAGGTATCGAGGTGGATGGTGAGCGCGTCTTGACCTACCGGCACGCCTTGGCCCGGGAGGAACTCCCGGCATCCGCGATCGTGATTGGCGCGGGCCCGATTGGGCTGGAATTCGCCACAGTCTGGAGGTCCTACGGTGCCGATGTTCGCGTTGTGGAGATGATGGACCAGGCGCTGCCATCTGAAGATGCGGATGCTGCCGCGGAGCTGAGCCGCCACCTGCGCAGGTTGAAGATCCGGGTCATGACGTCGACGCGTGTCCTGGGTGTGGCCAGGACTGAGACCGGTGTATCCGTCAGTGTCTCAGGACCGAAGGGCGAGGAAGAGCTTGAGGCTGATGTTGCCCTGGTGGCTATCGGCGTCCGCCCCAACAGCGAGGATCTTGGTTTGGAGGCTGCGGGCGTCGAGGCAGATCGCGGATGGGTCACGGTTGACGACCGGATGCGCACCAGCGTTCCGAACATCTATGCAATTGGTGACCTTAACGGCAGAATGCCGCTGGCCCATGTCGCTTCGGCTCAGGGCATTCTGGCTGCTGAGATGATCGCCGGCCTGGATCCTGAGCCATTTGATGTCAATCTGATCCCGCGTGGCACCTATACTTCGCCGCAGGTGGCGTCCTTCGGTCTGCGTGAGGCGGATGCCAGAGCGCAGGGCCTCGACGTCGCGGTGGGGACCTTTCCCTTCCTGCCCAACGGCAAGGCGCTGGCGCTGGGTGAGAACGTGGGTTTCGTCAAGATCGTCTCCGATGCGACGACCCGCGAGATTCTGGGAGCGGTCATCGTTGGCCCTGAGGCCACCGAGCTTCTGCCGGAGTTGGTGTTGGCCGCCAAGGCGGAGCTCACACCGGATGAGATTGCGCACACGGTGCACGCTCACCCGACACTCAGCGAGGCTGTGATGGAAGCCGCCCACGGCGTCTTCGGGTCACCGCTGCACACTGTCTAGAACCCACCAGTCAACAGGTGTAAGTAAGCGTAGAGGAGCTCTCCGAGTCTGAGTGCTTGCCGGTCCGATCATTCAAACTCGGAGATTCCTTGGTTCAGTATGGCAAGACGACAGACTGCCACGTTACGAACAATCCGCCCGGTGCCGCCCGTCTGGGAGATCCGCCTTGACCTCGAGCACGCTCCCGAGGCCGGCTCGTATGTGCTTGCCGATTTCGGCGGGCCCGTGCGGGAGCCCTTGTTTCCCTCCGTTGTGGACGACACAGGATTCTGCACCATCGTCCCGCGGGGCCATGCCGCGACCCGGTATCTGCCAGGCACGCCGATCGACGTCATCGGCCCTCTGGGGCAGGGATTCCGGCTCTCTGCCGTGGGCTATGCGCTGGACCGTCTGTTGCTGATTGCCGAGGTGGACGATCTGCCGTGGCTGCAGCCCCTCTATCAAGCTGCCCCGGCGGTAGCGCTGATTGTCGAAGCCACGACGCGCGGGCAGCTGCCTCCGCCGGCGCGTTTCCCGCCGACACTTGAGCTAACACTGGTGACACGAGATGGTTCAACGGGGTACCTGGGTCCGCTTGAGAGTGACAGCCCTACCCCTGCGGGCGTCGAGCGGGCGCTCCCGCGTGCGCGGGAGCTTGTGGCGTGGGCCGAGTGCATCTGCGTTGCCGGCGATGTGGCACGGTATCCGGCGTTGGCCCGTCTGGTCAAAGATGCACGCTTCCAGCCCCAGCTCGACTTCGCTCAGGCGCT
>CBFCZM010000217.1:0-5252 GCA_965602565.1 uncultured Anaerolineae bacterium | reverse complement strand
GAGGATGGCATCTTGGTAGCTGATCGGTTTCTGGGTTCCCAGGAGGGCAATGATGCGATGGCTGATATCGATACAGGCCTGGGCAGCGACCTCGAGGTTGCGTTCCACGATGTCGCGCAAGTAGGGATCCTGCGCATACTCAGCCCGAGCTGTGGCCTGCAGCGGATGCAATCGCGCTAAGCGTTCGTCGAGTGCGTCCAAGCGCCGCTCGATACCGCTGAACTCGTTTGGCATAGTCGCCTCCTTCGAGGATCTGGGCGCGTTGCTCGCGCAACACGGGGAGATAGTCTCCATAGAGACCGAGGACAAAGCCTTCATATTCCACCCGGGTCGCTACGCTCCGCTCGTACAGGATTTGCCCTTGCGCGATTACGGCGTAAGCTAGCTCTATCGGCGTTTCATTGAGGATGACCACATCAATAAGGTCTGTGCCGAGGAGTGCCATCATGGCAGCGGCGAACTGCGCTTTGAGATGCGCCGTATCGGTTGCCAGCGTCCGGTGGAGGAGTACGCCGAGATCGTAGTCGCTTAGCGGTCCTACCTTAGCTGCATCGGGCATACACTCACTGTGAGCGTCGCTCTCGGCACGCGAGCCGAACAGGTATACCATGTCAATGGCAACCTCATCGGCGATGGTCTTGATGCCGTTTCGCAGTCTGTCGATGTCGTCCATGCTGTGATTCTAGCACAGGTGCTGGTCTGTCACAAGAACGTACAGGAGGCTGCTCCGTGAGGACGCGACCCATTCTGGCGCAGACGCCCCCGATGGGGTGGAATAGCTGGAACACATTTGGCGGCGATGTCGACGAGGCCGTGGTTCGCGAGACGGCGGATGCCTTTGTGTCTGAAGGCCTGCAGGATGCGGGTTACGAGTACGTCGTGATCGATGATCTGTGGGAGGCCGACGAACGCGTCAACGGCCGGCTGACGTGGGATCCTGAGACGTTCCCTGGTGGTATCCCGGCGCTGGCGGACTACGTTCACAGCAAGGGGCTCAAGTTCGGCATCTACTCCTGTGCTGGCAGCCATACGTGTGCGGGCAAGCCCGCTAGCTATGGATACGAGGAAGTCGATGCGCGGACCTTCGCTGAGTGGGGCGTGGACTTCCTCAAGTACGATTTCTGCTACGCTCCCGCGGGCATTGACGGCCCGATGCTGTACCGGCGTATGGGGCAGGCCCTACGGGCGACCGGCCGGCCCATCCTCTTCAGCCTCTGCGAGTGGGGGAAGCACAAGCCCTGGGAGTGGGGCGCCCGGACCGGCGGCCATATGTGGCGGACGACCGGCGACATAGACGACTCCTGGGAGTCGATCCTCAAGATCGGCTTCGAGCAGCAGGTGGCGTTGGCGGCCTATGCCGGGCCCGGGCACTGGAACGACCCAGATATGCTCGTCGTGGGCATGTACGGCAAGGGGAATGTGGCTCATGGCGGGTGTACGGACGCCGAGTACCGGAGCCACTTCAGCCTCTGGTGCTTGCTGGCATCACCGCTGATGATCGGCTGCGACGTGCGCCATATGAGCCAGGCGACGAAGGATATCCTGCTCAATCCGGAGGTCATCGCGGTCAACCAAGATCCACTGGGCCGCCAGGGCTACCAGGTGGGGCGCGTGCCGTGGGCGCGGGACATCGCTGTAACTTGGGCCAAGCCGCTGCAGGATGGGTCTGTGGCGGTTGGGTTGTTCAATCTCGGCGAGCGGGACGGTCGCCGCATTGCTGTCGCCTGGGAGACGCTCGGGATCCACGATCGCCGGCCGTGTATGGTCCGTGATCTCTGGACCCGCGAGGATCTCGGCGTCACAACCGGCAGCTATGTTGCCCGCGTCGATCATCACGACGTGGCGATGCTGCGGATCGGGCCGGTGGGGGAGTAGTGGGAGAGCGGTCAAGGGATGAGTCAGCTGTGTCAGGTACTCACGATTCACGATGGACGATTCAGGTCTGCAGATGGAAGGGGCAGCAGGAGAAGTCAAGAGTCAAGAGTCATGTTCGTGTATCGAAGGTGAATCGTGGAACCAATTTGGTCGAGAGAACATGACTCAAGACTTTCGACTCTTGATCTGCAACCACAAGATCCGCGGTTTGCCATCAGGTCACTATCAAGGAGAACCGTTCTGGACAAGGGGCCTCGTCTCGGCCAGATTCCTCCGCTTTCCACACACGTGAGGCCATCGAGGGGCGTTGGTGAGGCACTGGCTGGTAGTGAGGAGGGACTATGCGGCCGCGAAGAGTTGCACGACGGGTTCAGCGGGGATACAGTCGTGGTGTCCGGGCAGGACGGCGCCTGCGGCGAGCAGCAGTAGGGATGCGTAGGGTGCCGGCGGCAAGGCCGGCCGTTGGATACCATTCTCCGGTCTCACGGCGCCGCCGTGGCTGTCTGTGGCGTCTGTTCTAGTATAGGCTTGAGGGAGGTCCAGTGACGTTTCAGCCTGACTACCACCGTATGGTGGACGTGGCCAACAATCGTAAACCGGCGCAGCTGCCGATCTACGAGCACATCATCAATGCTGGGTTCATGGAGAAGGCAACAGGAACCGAGTTCGCTGCGCTGGCGGGCGGCGATGATGCCGACTTGGCGCAGTACTTCGAGCACTATTGTGCCTTCTTCCGCAATCAGACGTATGATACGGTCTCGTACGAGGTCTGTATCACAGAGATTCTGCCCGATGGCGGTGCGCTGGCGGGTGAGCATCCTGGGCCGATCCAGACCCGCGCCGACTTCGTACGGTATCCGTGGGATGAGTTGCCGGCCCGGTTCTGGGCTGTGGCGGAGCGTCGGTTTGCTGCTTTGACCGAGGCAATGCCGCCGGGTATGCAGGCGCTGGGCGGGGTGGGGAACGGTGCCTTTGAGATCAGTGAGGATCTGGTCGGGTATGAACACCTGGCGTACATGTCGCACGACGATCCGGAGCTGTACGCTGATCTCTATCACAAGATCGGCGATCTGATGTTCACGATCTGGCGCGAGTTCCTTGCGCGCCACCGGGATCTGTATGTGGTCTGCCGCATCGGCGACGACCTGGGCTACAAGGTCAGCACACTTGTCGCGCCTGGCACGATCCGCAAGCACATTGTGCCGCAGTACGTGCCGGTTATTGGCTTGATCCATGAGGCCGGTTTCCCGTTCCTATGGCATTCGTGCGGCAACATCTTCAGCATTATGGATGATATGATCGACGCCGGCATCAATGCCAAGCACTCGAACGAGGATGTGATCGCTCCATTCGGGACGTGGATCGAGCGCTACGGTGATCGGATCGGATTGCTTGGCGGCGTTGATGTCGACGTCCTCTGCCGAGAGGACCCGGATGCGGTCTTCGATCGCGTGATGGAGATGGGACGGCGCTTCCGGGGCATGGCGCGGGGCTACGCGTTGGGCTCCGGCAACTCCATCCCCGACTATGTTCCCGTTGAGGGGTACATGGCCATGATTCGCGCCGCACAGTGCCTTCGCGAGGAGGAAAACGCCAACTGACAGGATTCACAGGATTGCGCCCCGGCATGTTCCATGGGTAGTGACGGATTTCCCCAGCAGTCGTACTGGAAGAGGACTATGGCAAACGCTGGCTACACCAACATCGTGCTTATCGTGGCCGATGATCTCGGCTATGGTGATCTGGGTTTCTGTGGCAATCGGTATGTCTCAACCCCGGCTTTGGATCAGATGGCTTCCCAGGGGGTGGTGCTGACGCAGCACTACTCGGCTTCACCAATCTCCGCTCCCGCGCGTGCCAGCCTGCTCTGCGGGCGCTACAATCACCGAGCAGGCGCGTTGAGCGTGGAGTCCAATCGGGGGTTGGATCGTTTCTCTGTGCGGGAGACTACCATTGCCGACCTGTTCCGGTCCGCGGGCTTCGCCACCGGCATGGTGGGGAAGTGGCACAACGGTCTGTTTGACCGGCGTTACCATCCCAACAGCCGCGGTTTCGATGAGTTCGTCGGCTTCCTCAACGGGGGAATGGACTACTACAACTGGATCCTGGATGTCAACGGTCAGCCCCGCCACTCCGATGGACGCTATCTGACGGACGTCTTCACGGAAGAGGCCACTGGCTTCATCAGGCGCCATCGCGATGAGCCCTTCTTCCTCTATGTCGCCTACAATGCTCCCCATAGTCCGCTGCAGGCGCCCGAACGTGAGGTCCAGAACTTCCGCGATGGTGGGCGCTTCAATGAGGCAGTGTGCCGGCTTTATGCGATGATCCAGCGCATGGATGCCGGTATTGGGCGGATTGTGGGGGCGCTTGAGGAGTGTGGCGTGGATGAGAACACTCTCATCCTGTTCACCAGTGACAACGGGCCATGGCTCGGGACAGAGCGTCTGCCGGATGGCCGAGACTTTAGCACGTGGCGGTACAACGGCCCTTTCCGCGGGATGAAGCTGGATGTGCTGGAGGGGGGCATCAGAGTTCCCGCCATCGTGCGTTGGCCCGCGCGGCTGCCCGCCGGTGCCAGCGTAGATGCCATGGTCCACTTCTGCGACTGGCTGCCCACCTTGACCGCTGCAGCCGGCGTTACGGCTCGACCGCCGCTGCCACTGGATGGTGCCAATGTCCTGCCGGTACTCCATGGGGAGTCCGAGGGAGTCTGCCAGCAGCGCTTCTGGCAGTTCAACCGCTATGAACCCGTGCCCGGCTGCAATGCCGCCATACGCGGCGGTCCGTGGAAGCTCTGTTGGTCGTGCATTCCCGAGGCTATGGCGAAGCTCGACGTCGACAATGTCTGGTACCGCGGCATGTTCGCTGTGCCGCACTTCGAGATGCCGGTCGACGCCTCGCCAGTCGCGCGTACGCTGTCGGGGCCCGGGAAGCCGCAGCTCTACAATCTCACGGATGATCCATCGGAGAGCGAGGACCTGGTCTTGCAGTATCCTGACCGGGTCCGTGCGATGCAGCGGGCACTGGCGAGTTGGTTTGCTGAGGTAAACGCCGAACGGCGCGACCTGCCGGATGTCTGGCGCGGGTAGGAAGATCAGGGACTTGCGATAGGTATGAGCGATGTGACTCCTGATGTAGGCCAGATGTCAGATGAGGCACGCATCGCGGCGCTGCGCGCACGCGTCGTGAACAGGAAGGACAATGAACGTGTGTCCCGGCTGCGCGGCATGCCTGCCGTCGATGCCCGGTCGCTGCAGGCCTCTGAGGCAGAGCCGTCGTGGGGCGTGCGGCGCGGCCTGCTGACCCGCGACCGGTTTACCGCAATGCGCTTCGAGATCGATGTTCCTGAGCTTCTCGTGGCACGGCTGCGCTTT
>CBFCZM010000216.1:0-5287 GCA_965602565.1 uncultured Anaerolineae bacterium | reverse complement strand
ATACCGGTCCAGGGCATTTTGAATGGTGGTATTCTGGCGCGCATTTCCAGGATGGTTCCACAGCGGTGATCGCTTCTATGACCAAATCGCTCATCAACCGCCGCTCGCCGCTGATGCCCGGCGTGCAGGTGACGATTGCGCGACCCGATGGCACAAAAGAGATGGTACTATCTTTTTTCGCCCCCCATCAGTTCTCGGCCTCCCGTGAGTCTTGTGACGTGCACATTGACGATAACTGGGTGCGCGGCGACTTGCATCGCTACGAACTGCACGTCAAGGTGGATGGATTAGCGGCTGATCTGACATTCACCGAACGGGTGCCGCCCTGGCGTCCCGGCGTGGGCAAGAACTACTACACCGCAGATTTGTCTCGCTATGTTGCCTGGCTGCCGGCCATTCCTTCTGGCGACGTGGAGGGTACACTGACCTACGATGGGCAAACGCACGCGGTGCAGGGCCGCGGCTATCACGATCACAACTGGGGCAATGAGGACCTGCCGGCGGTGATGTCGCACTAGTACTGGGGACGGGCAAGCGTGGGCGATTTTCACACCATCTTTGTCGAACAGGTCTCCACCAAGAAGTATGGCTTTCAGAAGCTGCCGGTGTCTATGCTGGCGCAAGGTAACCGCATCCTGATCGGCGATGGACGCCCGCTGACCTTGCAGCTTGCTGATTGGCAAACTCACTCTTGCGGCAAACAACACCCGCGCCGGCTCGATTTACACTGGCAGGGCGAGGAAGGAACAGTACACTTGGCGCTGCGCCGTCCGCAGCAGATCGAAGCGACCAGCCTGTTGACCGCGCTGCCCAGGTGGAGACAATGGCTGCTGGCGTGGTTGGTCAATCCCTCTTATGGTCGCTTCAACGCGGAACTGGAACTGCACATTGACCTGGATGATGTTCAAGCCGTGGAGCGGGCCAACGCATTGTACGAGATGATGCTGCTACGCTGAGGTCTCTGATAAGCTGATTTGTCTCTTGCCATTAGCTATTCCCGAATGGAGTATACGATGGATCAGATTTCATTTCCCATTGGGTTGTGGTGCGCGCCGCCGCCGGAATTGGCGCGCTATCAAGAAATGGCCGACTGCGGTTTCACGGTTGTGCCTGTGGTGGTCGAGTCCCCACAGCAGGCCCGTCTGGTTCTGGACCTTGCGCAGCAGGTGGGCATCCAGGTCGCAATTGCCGACCCGCGCATCCACCGCGACCTGCCGAATGAACCCACCTGGCAGGAGGTCGTGCAGACAGTCGTAGATGACTATGCAGATCACGCGGCGTTGTGGGGCTACTTGCTGACCGATGAGCCGCACCTGCGCCACTTTGAGAACCTGGCTCAGCTGACACGCGCTTTTCGGTCCCGCGATCCGGAGCGTGTGCCGCTTATCAACCTCTTTCCCAACTATGCCAGCCCCGACCAACTGGGAACGGTGGAATACGAACATCACGTGCAGGCGTTTCTGGAGACGGTTCAGCCGCCAATCCTCTCTTATGATCACTACGCACTGATGGAATGGGGTGACAGACCCGAGTACTTCGCCAATCTGGAAATCATCCGCCGCCAGGCAGTACGCGCCGGCGTGCCCTTCTGGAATGTCATCCTCTCCACGCCCCATTTCGACTATCGTGATCCCTCGCCGGCCGATTTGCGCTGGCAAGTCTACACTACGCTGGCCTACGGCGGGCAGGGCATTATCTACTTCACGTACTGCACGCCCGACGAGGAAAACTATCGGAACGGCATCATTGGGTTGTATGGTCAACGCACGCCAAAATACGATGTGGTGCGCCGGCTCAACCTGGAAATGCAGCATCTTGGCCCACACCTGCAGCGTCTCACCTCAAGCGGCGTCTACCATTGGCCGGAGGCGCCACAGGGAGGCACGTCGTTGCCCGGCGACGGCCTGGTGACGAGCATTGAGGGCGGCGAGTTTGTGCTGGGGGAGTTTGTAGATGACAAGGGGCTGCCCTGGCTGATGGTCGTCAACCGCGACCGCGAGCACGCCGCGTGGACAACGCTGCGCCTGCGCACGCAGCACTCCGTGATCAAGGAGGTGTCCCCCAAGGGCGGGCAGTTGCGTTCCGTCTCGCGGGACCAGGGCGCGCGAGCTGAACATGTCTATGCGGATGGTATGGTTGTGAGTTTTTGGTTAGCTCCCGCAGGGGCTCGACTGCTTCGTCTGGGCCCCGGCGGCGAGAATCGCGGTCGGGAACTTCGGGGTGAGATGCCGGAAGCTTAGGGGAAGCACAGTTAGCATAGATACACTGGATCGAGACCAAAAGCATACAGTGAGGTATCCTCTCAACAAACTGGGAATCGGCAGATGAGACGGATGAGAAACCGGGCCATTTCGGAAATAACCCGGTTTCTTTCCCCGAATCTCAAGGAGATGCACAGTGAGGACTATCACATGACCCGAACCGAACCGGCTCAGGACAGCAAGACGGCGCCCAGGCGGCTCATCGTCGGCATCACCGGCGCCAGCGGCTCAATCTACGGTGTGCGCCTGCTGACGGCGCTCAGGGCGATGCCAGTAGAGACCCATCTGGTGATGACGGCACCTGCAGAGATGACGCTATCGCAAGAGATGTCGATGACTCCGGCAGAGGTCAGGGCTCTGGCTGTACAGTACTATGCGCCGGATGACCTTGCCGCACCCATCGCCAGCGGGTCCTATGCTACCGACGGCATGGTGGTCGCGCCCTGCTCGATCAAGACACTGTCCGGCATCGCCAACAGCTACACCGACAACCTGCTGATACGGGCCGCGGATGTGACGCTCAAAGAGGGACGTCCACTTATCCTGATGGTACGCGAGACGCCTCTGCATCTCGGCCATCTGCGCCTGATGGTCCGCGCCGCAGAGATTGGCGCCGTGATCTTCCCCCCGGTGCCTGCCTTCTACGCCCACCCCACCAGCGTGGACGAGCTCGTGGATCAGAGCATCGGGAGAGTTCTTTCGCGGCTGGGCCTGGGCAGCGATCTGTACAAGGTATGGGGTGGGCTGACCTCACCCCCACCCTAGCCCTCCCCCTCTCGTTGCCGGCGGACCGACAGGAGAGGGGGAGGGAAAACATCGCGGATTGTGTATCGTAGAAGGCTATTGTCGAAGTAGCCCTCATATTCGCTCACGCGCGTGCTTGCGCGCACCTCGCACGAATGTAGATGCTGTCGCGAATCCCCGGGGTTCTCCAGATAGCCGGGCACGACGGCCCGGCCTACATGCGGATACTCATGTAGGTTGGGCTGTCTAGCCCGACCATCTACTCGACGGTGCAAGGTGCTATTCTCGAGGCGGGCCACATCACGGTTCTGTGGATCGCGGGCATCTTGCACGCTCCGAATCCAGGCTTCGTGTGCGCAGATGCCGGGCATTCTGATGCACGCATTCTGATGCACGCATTCTGATGCACGCATTCCGATGCACGCATTCCGATGCGCGCGGTCCGGCAGACAGCGTCGCCTTCGGCTACTCGTCCTTCAGCGAGATGATACGGTCGGCGAGATCCGGCAGGAACTCCCAATAGTCAAACCGGTCCCAGCCCGGGATACCTCCGGTGAGCGTGAAAATCGCCATCCCCAGGACGTAGTCGTCCTCGCGCAGCCGGTCGTCGTACCAGGCAATCTCCTCAAGGAAGTAGACGGCTCGCTCGTCGGGATCATCGATCCCCAGATTGGCCTCGGTGATAGCCAGTGGGATCACCTCGTCCCGGGGGATCAGGATATCGCGGTAGAGATGGCGATAGCGCCCGGCAAGCACACCCCGATCCGTATAGCGAGGCAAGCTGGGATCCGTGGGATCCTGCCCCGGATAGGATGGCATCGCCTCGCCCCAGCGGTCGCTCATCAACGGGCCGCCGTATTCGTGGAGCGCCAGAATGTGCCCGGTGGCCTTCGCCTGGGCGAACACGCCGGTCTCGGCAATCGCCTCCCATTCATAGATCTCGGGCACGCCCATGCTGTAGGAGAAGAGCGCGAGCCGGTAGCCGTTGGCATCCGCGATCGTCATCGCCGCCTTGTAGAACTCGGCCAGCCACTCGTGTCCGGCAATCGTAGGTGGGTCGACCTCATTGAGGAGCTCCCAATAGTCGACACAAGACTTGTAGGCCGCCCACTGCTGCATGTGCACCGCCATATACTGGGCAGCGACGACCGCCGGATCGCCCCCCGGCGCCACGGCCTCCCACGTCGAATCCATCCACCGGCCCACGGTCACCGTCTCAGGCGAGATCTGCTTGACGTCGCACAGATACCCGAAGGAGAGTCCCTTGACCAAGGCCACGGTACCGCCGGCATCATGTACCTGCTGGACCAGCGCCGTTGTCCCGCCGTCGCCGATCGCGTGCGTACCTATCTTGGACGGTCCGTGGGGATCTCCCACAAAGGGCGTCGGCACCGGCGTTGGCGGAGGGGGTGGTGGCGTATACGCCCGCATCACGGCGGGCAGATAAGCCCTTTCAAACTCCGTGACCACGTGTAGCCGCATCTCTGCCACCTGAGGCGCATCCAGGACCTCGGCAGGTTCGGCATCGAACACCAGCGTCGCGGTATACCGGCCTGTGGCCATTCCCGCTGTATCCACGCTGACCCACAGCCGGTCACCCTGGACGCCCTGCACAGCAGACAGCACAGGCATCAAGGTACTCGTAGGCGAGATCCCGACCGTCCAGGTCAGCACGCCGGTGCCGGTGTTGGCGATCGCAAACGATGTCGTCAGCACCTTCGGTGCCCCAATCTCGCTGATCAGGCCCTGCACCCGCGGCTGCACCGAGAGCATGGGGGGCGGCGGCTCGAACGATCCGGGGCGCTTCTCCAGCGTAACCAGCGCCTCATAGGCCGGCGTCGTCGCCCCCAGATCGGTACCGTCCTGCCGTCGCAGTGAATAGTATCGGCTGTGGAAACACGGCCACCAGGTCAGGTAATCGTGCCAGTCGAGATTCCAGACAAACATCCCCTCCATCCACGGCCAGTGGGTATCGGCGTATTGGAAGGCGCGGGTCAGATAGTCAGCCTGTGTCTGCGCGCTGACCTCTTGCCATCCGAAATAGAGCTGGTAGTTTGGATCGCTGCTGCAATAGGTCTCGTAACCGTCATCGGACGGCCTGCGGATCCAGTTGAGCTCCGTCGCCCAGACCGGCATCTCCTCAAGCCCGGCACCGTCCAGAATCTCCCGCATCTCCTCAACCCCGCGGAAGGCAAAACCGTTGCTCACCAGGTCCGGGTCACGCTCCGGGGGGTAGGCAAAGCCATAGGGATGGTAGCCGAAGGCATCCATACACTCCCCGG
>CBFCZM010000215.1:0-5302 GCA_965602565.1 uncultured Anaerolineae bacterium | reverse complement strand
ATGTGCAGCCAGCCTGCCGGCGTCTTGATAGGCGGCGCACCGGCACCGTTCTTCAGCTCCTTGACGGTGTGGTAGGCCCGCGGATCGATGATCGCTTCGTGATCGATGATCGCGTGCGCGATGTCCTCGGCCAAGCCAAAGCCGATGCCACCGCCGCTGCCGGCCTGGATGAAGTCATCCTGGGGGCGCGTGTAGAAAGCATACCTGCCGTCGATGAGCTCAGGATGTAGCACAGCATTGCGCTGCTGCGGCGAGTTGGTCTTCAGATCATCGAGCCGCTCCCACGCCTTGAGGTCGTGTGTGCGCGCGATACCGGACTGCGCAACGGCACTGCTCATATCACCGGGCGGCGTTTTGGCGTCCCTGCGCTCCGTACAGAAGACGCCGTATATCCAGCCGTCCTCGTGCCGGGTGAGCCGCATGTCATAGACATTGACATCCGGGTCGTGTGTTTCCGGCATCACGACGGGTCTGTCCCGGAATCTGAAGTTGTCGATGCCGTTGGCACTCTCGGCAACGGCGAAGAACGATTTCCGGTCCGCGCCCTCGACGCGGCAGACGAGTAGGGTCTTGCCGTCCAGCTCGATCGCTCCTGCGTTGAAGACGCCGTTGATCCCCATACGCTCCACAAGATAGGGGTTCGTCTCTGGATTCATGTCGTAGCGCCAGAACACGGGAGCGTGCGCGGAGGTCAGAACCGGATACCGGTAGCGGTCGGCAACGCCGTTGTAGAGGGTCTGGTCGATTTCGTTTCTGCGCGAGACGAGAGCTTCATAGCCAGCTGTGAGCTGCTCCAAGCGCGAACTGAATGCGGCTGGCTCCATTGCGGTGACTCCTTCGAGGCCCAATCTGACGAACCGATATTCCTTCGCGGTGATGATACCATGATTCAGTGAGGCTGCACAAAGTCCACATTCCTGTTCCGGGGGCGATAGCCAGATGTGTATCAGCGCAACCTGAGCATCAGGCGGCGTGTCTGAGAATCTGAGACACGCCCATGCACAGATCTGGGTTGACACGGCTGTGGCGCTGTGCTATTCTGAAACTGGGGACGCAGCGCCCAGTCCCTCATCTCGAACACTCTACGTGGGTCCCTGCGACGACCGGTATTCGGGCCTTTCAACGCTAGTCCAGCTGCGCGTCCTGGTGAATTGGAGAGAGGAAGATGCCATGGGTATTGCGATCACTGTTTCACGACAACTAGGTAGCAGCGGCAGCTACATGGCGACAGAGGCTGCTGGAGAACTTGGGTTCGGCTATCTTGATCGGGAGATTCTGCAGAGAGCCGCGGCAGAAGCGGGGCATCCAGATGAGGACATGGTTGAGGCGCTGAGCCGGCAGGAGCGCGTGCCCGGGTTCCTTGAACGCCTCTTGGACTCGTTTGGCCGCATTTCTGCTGTGCCGATGACGCCGAGCGCATCGCTGCGCGAGGGGCGGGCCTATGTTGAAATCCTTGATCCGCTGATGGCGGCTGAGATGGCGAATTCACAGCGTCGCGAAATGGCTGCCGCGAACTACGGCGTGCTGGTGCGTGATGTCATCCTGAGTCTAGCGGAAACCGGGAATGTAGTCATTGCCGGTCGGGGTGGTCAGGCCATCTTGCGCAACCGGCGTAACGCGCTGCATGTGAGGGTTTTCGCCTCTCCAGAGACGCGGATCCGGAATCTGATGGCTCGACAGGGCATCCTGCGAGACGAGGCCGAATCCAGCATACTGGATAGCGACCGGGACCGTGCGCGCTATCTGCAGCACTATCACGGCGTCGATCTGGAGGATCCGCTGCTCTATCACCTGATGATCAACGCCGATGGTGTGCCGGTACCGTTGGGCGTTCAACTGATTGTCGCGGCTGCACGCTGGCTCCAGAAGACCATAGGGGAATGAGGGCTGTGTTCGCTGCTGATGCGACAACCGCCCCGAGTGAATCTCGGGGCGGTTGTCGCATGGTGAAACTGCGCACGGACTACTTCTGCATGGGCGCTTCGACGGGGCAGACAGCGGTGCAGCTGCCGCAGTCGATGCACAGGCTCTCGTCGATCACGTACTTGCTGTCGCCCTCGGAAATCGCTTCCACTGGGCACTCGGCAGCGCAGACACCGCAGCTGATGCAGTCATCGGTAATGAAGTAAGCCATTGTTGTCTCCTGTGAGTGAAGATAGGGTGAGTGTTGGGGTCTGCAGATCGGCGCTCGGGGCTATCACAACCGCAAATCAAGGAGGGATTATACGCCTTTTGCGGGGTGGGGCAATCGGGTCGTTCCAGGATAGAGTGCAACCATCCGATCACAATACGCTGCTGAATCAGCAGCTTGTGCACCACCTATCCTGGGCCGCACCCCTTCCCAAATGAGTGTTGAAAGTGTGTCGGTGCTGCTGTAGAATAGGGATGTATGGCGAGTCGTTTTCTTGCCACGGCATGTGCTGCCAGGTAGCGCCCCCCCACACCCCTCTCCACGCAGTTGCTGTCGTCTGAGTGCTCCACTGAACTCCCAACTGGAGGCAAGATGCGATGCACGTGGCAAGGATGCTGCTGCCGAACTACTCTCGATTGGTACTGCTATTGGTCGTGGGGCTGTTGGCGTTGGTTCTCACTCCCGATATCCCGCTGTCTGCGCAGGAGCTCTTCCTTGAGACCTCCTTTCGCGACCCTGATCTACCCGGCTGGGAGGTGACCGGAGCGGCGTGTGTAGAAGGTGGCGTCAGGCAGCTACCACCTGATGGTCTTCCGGCAAGCGGGGAGTCTCTTGCCGTCGTGCTCTCGGCGAGGGTGGGGGGAGTCCGATTCTGACGATCGCATTCGCAGTGAGATTGAGGAATGCCTGATCTATTTGGTGGAGATCGCGCGGTTGAAAGCCTAGAGAGGCTGGGTTGAAGCAGCAAGGAGGGTGGTGATGGTTACTGATGCGCGTGCAATGCGTCCGGAGTGGTTGTCCCAACTCAAGCAGTACGGTCATGCAGATCGCCGCAAGGCGATCGCACAGCTCTTCACTTCACTGGGACCCTATGCGGCACTGTGGGCCGCGATGATCATCACGGTCAAGCTGGGCTGGCCGATTCTCGTCACGTTCGGGCTCGCCGTTGTGGCTGCGGGTTTTCTGGCCCGCATCTTCATCATCTTCCATGACTGCTGCCACGGATCGTTCTTTGCCTCACGCGGCGCCAATCGCTTCTGGGGCTACGTGACGGGCATTCTCACGTTGACCCCTTTCCATGAGTGGCGCCAGTCGCATGCCCGACATCACGCCACTGTAGGTGATCTGGACAATCGGGGAAGCGGTGACGTCTACACAATGACCGTCGCGGAATACCGAGCGGCGTCTCCGCTGCGTCGCCTCGGGTATCGCTTTTTCCGGAATCCTCTGGTGATGTTTGGCCTGGGTCCTGTGGGTGTCTTCATCATCAGCCAGCGGTACACGCCGAAAGGCGCGGGCAAGCGTGCTCGGGCCAGCACAGTTATCACTAACCTTGCGCTGCTCGCCATCCTGGCGATCTCGTGGGCCACCATTGGCTTGGGAACGTATGTCGCGCTGCAGGTGGCGGTTACCTGGACTACCGGCATCTTCGGCATATGGTTGTTCTACGTGCAGCATCAGTTTGAGGATGTCTATTGGTCTCGCCACGAGGACTGGGACCGCGTCCGGGCGGCAATGGAGGGGAGTTCCTACTACAAGCTGCCTAAGCTGCTGCAGTGGTTCTCCGGCAATATCGGCTTCCATCATATACATCATCTTCGCCCGTCGATCCCCAACTACAACCTTCAGGCGTCCTACGAAGCCATACCCGAGGTCCAAGATGTGAAGCACCTGACACTGCGCACCAGTTTGCGCTGTCTCGGGCTGGCTCTGTGGGATGAAGAGGCGGGGAAGCTGGTCAGGTTCAGGGATGTGCGATTTGCCTGATGGACCCTGGAGATCCCCATTGGGGAGTCAACTCATGGTTAGCACAAACCTGAACGCAGCGTCATCCTCGTACCACATCGGGAAGTTGGTGCCCCATATGTTGTTGTAGAGATTGAAGTGCAGGCCGTGTTCAAGCTGCGGCTGCGTGTTGTCGAAGTGCAGCAGACGTGGTGTGCCCGGTGATACCAGCGGGGCATCAAGACTCTCGATGCAGATGCGGGCCGTGCCACCATCGTTCATGACCCCTCGCTGCACGGCGTGCAGGTTGCGAGCGCCATCGTGCACGACATCGAGCGGCGAGACGGGCTGACCCATCTTGTCCATCATCCAGGCCGCTGGGTCGGTGACGAGGGGGTTGAATGAGAACCATAGTGCCTCGGGCAAGCGGTTGGCCTGCTTGGCGAACCACTGCAGCCGGCAGGTGATCGTCTGTGCTGTGAAGCGATACTCGATGGTGAGTCTCCGCGGCGCTCCCAGCCGGCAGGTGCACGACTCGGGCATCCGGAGCTGCAGCACCACATCCAGATCGCTCCCCACAGCTCTCTTCTTGGCGGCGACCAGCTGCGGGATGTAGAAGCGGTGCTCAGGGCGTGGCCACGCGGCGTCCATTCCCGGCTTGGAGAAGTCGGGGATCGCCCAGATAGCGGTTTCCCCTTGATTGACGCCGTAATCCTGCAGCCAGCGGTCATAGTCAGCCTGGGAGAAGCTCTCGTAGCGGCATAAGCCCATCGTGTGTCCGGGCGTGCACCATACGTGGCCCGTTGTCTTGTCCTCGAGGAGGCTGATGCTTCCCGTCGCCGGATCAAGTGCGATGTCGAAGAACGGAGATGCCAGCGCATCTAGGGGATCGAATTCGCTGAGCTCGGTGGTGTCGGGGATTCGAGGCGCGATCTCGCGCAAGCAGGACTCTGCTTCGCTGACCCGGGCCGCATCTGTCAGTCCGGCGACAGCCTGTGCGATGTAGTCCCGCTGCTCCTGCCAGGACGACTCAAGCCGCCGGTAGGTGTTGTCGGGTTTCGCGTGGAGCCGATACGGCTCACATCCTGCCGGTATTGTGATGGTGTCGACCTTGTCCAATTTCCTGGCTCTGGCCAGATCTAGCGGGGCGTAGCTCGCATAGTCACCCAGGAAGGTCTTCACGTCCATTCCCCAGGTGTGCTCCGGCACAAGGAGCAGCTTCCGGTCGAAGGCGTCGAGCGCTTCTGGTGATACGCCACGCTCAATCCAAGTGTCACGGAGTCGCAGCAGTTCGCGGTACCGGCTCATCTTCTTGGGTTCTGTGCCCAGCCCGTGGATCCACGTATCACCGAGCTCGGAGGTCACGACCGGCAGTGTCTGCTTCACTGTTGCTAGCTGGCGAGTGAAGGCGTCCAGGGTGGAGGACTTGACGTCTGCTCCCGGGAA
>CBFCZM010000214.1:0-5304 GCA_965602565.1 uncultured Anaerolineae bacterium | reverse complement strand
CGCGAGAATCCCCAGGTCTGCGGCACGGTGGTGAAGGATCGCGGCTACCGGCAGGGGCAGTGCTCGCACGCTTACAGCTCGGTCGTCTTCTGGGGGCACGTCGAGTTCCTGGAGATGGAGGCGGGGAAACGGCTTGCGCTTGGCTGCATGGTCGACCATCTGGAGAATGATCCGGAGAGCGTGCGCAACAGGCTTCTGGCGAAGAGCCGTCACTTCGATGGCGTAACGGTCTTCATGGTGACGATCGAGGAGATGACCGGCAAGGCCGCCCACTAAACGCCTTTCGCCGGGTACGTCTGGTCTCGGTGCCGCAGGGCGAACTCCGGGTGACGAACAGTGCCGCACTGCAACAAGCGGCGTTGACGTGTGAACATCCCCCTCTCTTCACGGTCACCCGTGGTATACTTGCGCCCGGGGCAGGATGAGAACCGCAGAGGGGCGAAGTAACGCTTCGCCCTACGCAGACGGTAGGCTGCCTGCTTCGCCCATATCTTTGTGTTGAACGTTTCGGAATGGGGCATGGTGGGCTGCTGTGAACACTGAGCCATTCTCGGAACAGATACCTAGGGAGATGTTATTGATGGCGCAGAGTGTTTCAGAGCAATCCCCGAGTCTGCGGGAGACCGTGTGGGCTCGCGCGGGTGTTCTTACGGTCGCCGCGTACATCGCGGCGCAGATGATGTCCGACATCGGCAGTTTGAAGATCGCTACTGTGGCCGGCTTCAGCATCGATGGCGGGACGTTCATCTATCCGTTCACGTTCACGCTCCGCGATATGGTGCACAAGCTGTTGGGGCGCAAAGCTGCGCGCACACTGATCGTCGTCGCTGCCGGGATCAACCTGGTGATGGCGCTCTTCTTCGCATTCTTGGCCAAGCTTCCTCCTGATCCGACTTGGCCGCTGCAGCAAGCGTTTGCCGACGTACTGAACCCCGTGTGGCGAATCGTCCTGGCCAGTATTCTGGCCGAGGTGGTTAGCGAGCTGCTGGACACGGAGTTCTACCAACTCTGGGTAAGTCGCGTCACGCGCCGCTATCAGTGGGCACGGGTTCTGGTGAGTAACAGCGTGAGCGTGCCGGTCGACAGCCTGGTCTTTGTCTGGACCGCCTTCGGTGGCGTCCTGCCTGCAACCGTCGTCTGGTCGATCTTCTGGGCCAATGTGTTGGTCAAGGGCATTACAACGCTGATCAGCTTGCCCGGGATCTACCTGGTGAAGGGAGCGTAGGCTGATGGTGATGGATGATGAACTACAGTCGCAGACCGGGCCGGAGGCGATCACCGGCGATGACGATGCCTTGACCGAGTCTGAGGCCCTGATCGAGCAGTTCCTGGCCGAATCCGGTGGGGGTGTTGTGCGGGATGAGGGAGCCGTCGTTGCCGGAGGCTGGGACGAGGAGCTGCCGCCCGGGCACCAGTCCGGTTTTGTGGCGCTGATCGGCCGCCCGAACGTGGGTAAGTCCACGATGGTGAATGCCCTGGTCGGGCGCAAAGTGACCATCGTCTCGGCCAAGCCGCAGACCACGCGGAATCGGGTGCTCGGCATCCTGACAGAACCCAACTACCAGATGATCTTTGTCGATACGCCGGGCATCCATAAGCGCCCGCCTCACCAGATCAACAAGATCATGATCAGAGAAGCGGTGGCGGCGATCCCGGATGCGGATGTGATCCTTTTGGTGGTGGATGTATCTGCGCGGCCTCGGGATGTGGATGAGACCATCGCGCGGCTGCTTCGGGAGAAGGCCGAGAAACGGCCGGTGCTCCTTGTCCTCAACAAGATCGACCAGCTGTCGCTACGCGTGGCCAAGGCTCGGTTTGCGGCCTATGAGGCGTTGCTGCCTGGTCGGGTCAGCACGATTCAGGTGAGCGCGCGTGATGGGACCAACCTTGATGCACTGCACGAACGCCTCTTGACGTTCCTGCCTGAGGGGCCGCGGTACTATCCGGGGGACCAGATCACCGACCAGACGGAGCACCAGATTGCTGCGGAATTGATCCGCGAGGCCGTGTTTCGCTACACCTACCGCGAGATCCCGCATTCGGCGGCTGTGCTGGTTGAGGATTACCACGAACGCGACAATGGGGTCCAGTATGTCGCCGCACGGATCTGGGTGGAGCGTGAATCCCAGAAGCCCATCGTCATTGGCAAGGGGGGGCGCCTGCTCAAACGCATCGGCAGTGAGGCCCGGCAAGAGCTGGAGCGGTTTATCGGCGGCAGAGTGTACCTGGATCTGTGGGTCAAGGTGAAACCCAAATGGCGGGATGAGATGGCGCGGCTGCGCGAATTGGGGTTCTGAGCGTCGGGCTGAGGGAGAGGGGGAACATGCCGATTGGGTCAATGGTTAACGCGATCACGGTCATCGTCGGAAGTATTGTCGGCATGCTGATTCGCCGTGCCCTGCCGGAGCGCATCAAGGGCATCATCTTTCAGGCCGTAGGACTGTCCACCCTGGTGCTGGCTATGCAGATGTCCCTCCAGGCCGGTGGGGACTTTCTGATTATGATCTTTAGCTTGATCCTCGGCGGGATCTTGGGCGAGGTGCTCAAGCTGGATATGCGTCTGGATGCGTTCGGTAATGCCCTGAAGTCGCGTACTAAGATCAAGAACGAACGGTTTACCGAGGGGCTGGTGACGGCCTTCTTGATCTTCTGTGTGGGCTCGATGACCTTTGTCGGCGCGCTCAATGAGGGGTTGAACGGCGATCGCACTCTGATCTTCAGTAAGGCGATCCTGGATGGTTTCACCTCTGTTGTACTCGCCTCAGTCTACGGGGTTGGCGTGCTCTTCTCGGCGCTGCCGCTCTTTGTCGTACAGGCCGGCCTGACGCTGTTGGCGTCACAGTGCCGAATGCTCTTCCCCGCGACCCTGATCGTGCAGTTAACCGCCGTGGGTGGCGTCTTGATTCTGGGGATCGGGTTGGGGTTGCTGGAGATCAAGCAGATCAAGACGGTGAACTTGCTGCCGTCTTTGCTCGTTGTGACTCTTCTGACGTTCATTTTCCTGGTCTAGCGGCGCAGCACACTGCTACATACGTACGCGAAAACGCCCGCCATTCGGCGGGCGCTTCTCTGTGGACCTGGTGGGACTCGAACCCACGACCCCCACAATGCCATTGTGGTGCGCTCCCAGCTGCGCTACAGGCCCTTATAGGGAACTTTATGCATCGCTACTTCTCGGGGGAGTACCCCCGCAATGGAGCTGAGGGGACTCGAACCCCTGGCCTCTACAGTGCGATTGTAGCGCTCTCCCAACTGAGCTACAGCCCCTCAGCGCACGGATGGCATTATACCATATGCGCTCGACCTGGCAAGGACGATCTCGTGTGGTGCGTTTCAGTTCTGGCGGCGAGTCTCTGAGACAGAAGCTGTGGTCATGTCAGCGGGCTGTATGTTGCTCATCCTGTAGCGCGCCTACTCGGGCACGCGGCTGCCTTTCCCGGTGGAGACACTTCGGTGACGTGTCTTCTCTGCGCAGACACAGGTGAGATTGACAAGGTTGCTGCCCGAAGAAGACGATCCACCGGATCGTCTCTACGAAATGTCTGCCTCGATCGGCGGTTGCTCCACCCGACACTTCTGGACAGCGGGCAATGGTTGTGCAGATCTCCAGCTGGCTCTTGCCCCCAAACCAAAACACACCCGATCGAGTGGTTGCGCTAGCTGATTGTATCCGTGATCGGCAGCGTGATCTGACCCAATTCCGGGACTTTGATCGTCATCTTGATGGTGTGTTCACCCGCATCGAGGGTGCCGGGCACGTAGATCTTCATGGTGGCGCCGTAGCTGACGTAGAGCGAGGCCGACCATGAGAGGCTGGTGGCTTCGCGGACTTTGCCGTTCAGGTCGATGGTGATGCCTTCGAGAGGCTTTTCCACATCGTCAACGGTGAGTTTGGCCAGGCCACTGACCGAGCCGGAATCGATCTGGTTCTTGATCTCAAATACGAATCCGTCGCCCTGATTCTTGAGACTGCCCTTGACGTACGCCTTGGCCAACGCGCCGGATGACATGCCGTAGTACATCGCGACCTCCTTGGGTCTGGATGAGAAGCAACCAACGTGGTCCGCTGTCGGTGCAAGCCGCCTTTTGGCCGGCGCCTGCCAGCGTTGGGCGCACAACGATATTACACGATCTCGCCAAACTTACCACAATGGCGGCGGAAGAACCAGTAGCCGAAGATCAGGATCGCCAAGGCCGTGACCGCCGTCCTGGCCAGAAAATCCAGCGACGTGATTGTGCCGTTGTAGAGGATATCCTGGTACGTGTTTATGATGGAGGCCATCGGGTTCAGACGGAAAAGCCACACCTGGGGATTGAAGGTGATGCCTGCCAGCGTGACTTCGGTGGGCAGCGATTTCATCGGATAGATGACCGGCGTGATGAAGAACCAGGCTTGCATTCCGACATCCATCAGCATGTGGGTGTCGCGATAGAAGACCTCCAACGTCGAGAGGAAGAGCACGATGCCGGTCGCGAAGATGACCTCGATCAGGATTGGGATCGGCAGCAGGAAGACGTACCGGGTGGGCATCACACCGGAGATCGCAGCTACTAGGAAGAAGACCGGCAGGGCAATAACGAAGTTCACCAGGCTCGAAAGAACGATCGAGAGCGGCAGCACTTCTCGCGGGAAGTAGACCTTCTTGATCAGGTGCGCGTTGCCGACAATGCTGGGAATACCTCCCAGTACCGCACCGCTGAAGAAGATCCACGGCAGCTGGGCGCTGAGGAAGTGTATGTGATAGTTGGGGATGTCGGTGCGCTCATACAGGACGCCAAAGACGAATGCGAAGATGAGCATCATCAGGAGCGGGTTCAGCCAGGACCATACGATGCCCAGGATGGAGTTCTTGTACCGGACTTTGAGGTCACGTGCGACCAGGTTGTAGACCAGGTCCCGGTAGTCCCAAAGCTCCTTGAGCCAAGTTAGCATAAGTCTAGGCAGCCTCGATTACCTTTCGAAGGGGTATGCCTGTGCGTCCAGCGATCAGGCAGCGCGATTATACCATCAGCACTATCTATGACAACGCGAGCCCTTTTCCCTTTTTCCCCCGCTGGGGGCAAAGCAGATGCCCCACGGCTACGCTGGATCAGCGGCCCAATCTGGAATAGACGCCATGTGCGCATACGCACGTGTGCGCGCACACCGCGCAAGCATGAAATCGAGGCCGCGTCCTGATCGCGCCGGCGGCGAGCATGGAAGGCTGGCCTCGGAACAGCGGTGTTCTTAGCAGCGGCTGCGCACTTCGGGTTCCTGAAAGCAGGGCGGGCGAGACGTGGGCATACTGATGCACGCGGTCCGCA
>CBFCZM010000213.1:0-5310 GCA_965602565.1 uncultured Anaerolineae bacterium | reverse complement strand
AACCCATAATTGTGGGCGAACAGCGCCTGAATCTCCTCAGGCGTGAAGCGCATCTCATCCTGGCCGATGCCGCCGACGCCCCCACGGGCCACCAGCGGGATGATCAAGGGCAGATTGGGCACGGTGCGGCTTGAGACTATGGTCAGCCACTGGTCACGCTGGTAGACGACTAAGTTGGAGAGGATCGCGTCCACGTCCAGGGCCTGGCCCAGGGCGTGATAGTCGTCGAGGACCAGCACAAACCACCGGGGGATGCTTGCCACGATATCATTGACCAGAATTCGCACCACACCCGGCGCCCCGCCGCTCAGATCCTGCGAAGCGGCCAATGCCTGCAGCGTCGCCTCCCCGAACTCCGGGAAGCGCCGTCGTAGGCTCATCACCAGGCGCTCCAGGAAGACGTGCGGATCGCGGTCGCTGGCATCCAGAGCGTACCAGCAAACAGGGTGTTCCAGATCCGTGGCAAAGTCCACCAGCAAAGTCGTCTTGCCGTATCCCGCTGGTGCGGAAACCAGCGCCAGCTTGTAGTCCACCATGTCGTACAGGCGATTCAGCAACCTCTGACGCGTCAAGACATCGTCACGACGTCTCGGCAAGAGGACTTTTGTGATCAGCGTAGCATTATCCATGAACGATAACTCGTGTGATGCTGTATGCCATGTGAAGCGTGTGATGGGATCTACAAGACAGTATAGCGCCCCACCCCGACTCGGTCAACGTCCCCACCCGGCGTCGTGCGTGCCAGGAATCGCGGACGTGGCGCTACCTGCGCTCCGCGCTCGTCCCGCCGGGGGAGCAGTTGATAGCGGGGCTCCTTCCTTCGCTACAAGAACGGCTCCAGCCGCGCCAGAGCTTCCGGCAGGTTCCGGCGCCCGAACCCGACGCGCACGTGGTTGGGCACGTCATACACATCTCCGGGCAATAGCAGGACGCCCGCGTCACGCGCCAGACGCTCGCAGAAGGCCGTAGCACCACCATCCGCCGCGCGGCCGATCAAACGCGGGAAAGCGATAGGCCCAGCCGCAGGGCGATGCCAGGCAAACAGATCGCCGTGGCGTGTTAGGAAACCATCAAGTAGCACCAGGTTGCGGCGAATGAGCTCACCGGTGCGCGCCACCAGACATCCGCGGCTCCGCAGCGCCACCGTCGCCAGGTATTCGCTGGGGGCCGAGTTGCAGATGGTCGTGTAGTCCTTCAACTGCGCCATGCGAGCCACAACCCCCGCCGCGTGCGTGGCCACCCAACCGATCCGCAGACCGGCCAGCCCGTAGCTCTTCGACATCACGCCCAGCGACACCGCGCGATCGCTGGCATCACAGGCAGCAGGGAGGCGATCCACAGCGGCATACTCCGATTCTCGGTACACCTCATCCGAGAGCAATAGGCACCCCCGCGATTCGACCAGGGCCACGACTCGTTCAAGAACCGCGCGTGACAGATGAGCACCGGTGGGATTGTGCGGCGAATTGATGATGACAACCCGCGTGTTGGCCTGCACAAGGTCCTCAAGCGCATCAGGATCAAACGACCAGCCGTGGTCCCAGCAGCCTTGCCAGAGCGTCACGCTGCAGCCCAGTCCGCGCGCTACCTCGGCCAGCGACTGATAGCAGGGCCACTGAACCACCACATTGTCGCCGCTGTGGACCAGGATTTCATCCGGATCGATGCTGTCGTAGATGCGTGAGATCTCCTCGCGCAGCTCAGGGCTGCCCGTCGACTCCGTATATCCCAGCCAGAGATCCTGGAAACGGTCCGCGGCCCCCGGCTCCAAGGCCAGGAGCGATTGCACCGTCATTGACTCGCAGTCGGAGGCGCAGAGTACGTACTCCACGTTGAACTCGTGCTTGGCGAAAAATCGCTCTAGTTTGAAAGGCGGCCAGCGCAAGATAGCCTCCAGCAATGCCATACCTATCCAACGGACTGAGTCAACCCTTGACGTACCGAGGAGTGCTCAACTCAGCAGCTACAACGGTCGATAGCGCCACCTCCATCGTACGGGTAGGCAACGTCCCGCCGGTCAGGTTCGGCGCAGCTCCATCCGGGTCCGCAGCCCAGTCGGCGATGCTGTAGCTTTCCCTCAGGAAATGCGCTGGACTATGGTCCAGCGCGACCGATAGCCACGCCTTCCCGCTTGAGGCGGATCACAATCCGCCTCTCTGGGGTTCCATGTCCGATCTCCTGAGCAAAGGATACAATACCCGCCCGGCGCGCACTTTGACGCGAGTTCCCCTCAGGCGTATACTCAGTCAGGTACACAGTGGATGGCAACCAGAGTCGGCGCGGCTTCCACCCACCCCGGCAGCGATGGATCCCAACATCACAATCATAGCACATCCCGTGAGCAACCCAAAGATTGGGGGAGCAACTCAGCCAACTCAAGGCCCTGCCGATGACCCCCAGGAAGAAGACCGCCCTGACTGCGCGCAACAGCAAGGGAGCTGACTTTCTGGAGTGGGCCAGGCTCAATCGCGGATCGCTGTCGGAACACGAACTCTGGGCAGCAGGAACCACCGGCTGGCTGCTCGAACACGAACTTGGCGTCAAGGTCAACCGAGTACAGAGCGGCCCACCGGGCGGCGACCTCCAGATCGGGGCCAAGATCGCCGAGGGCGCAACGGACTTCCTGGTCGCCAGATCATAGCTGAATCTCACGAACGAAACTACACCAAAGGAGACTCAGGTGACGAAACACACCGAAGCATCCAGGCAGATCCCCGCCACCAACTACGACGTCGTCATCGCCGGCGGCGGCACCGCCGGCGTCGTCGCTGCACTCGCCGCAGCGCGCCAGGGCGCCAGGACTGCTCTCGTCGAGATCAAGGGCTACACCGGAGGCATCGCCGTGGAGGGCGGCACCGCCCTGCACAGCTTCTACAACCTCTGGAAGGCCTTCCCCAGCATTGAGAAACGCCAGGTCGTCAAGGGCATCCCCCAGGAGATCATCGATCGTCTGTCAGCCGCCGGTGGCACCTCCGGCCACGCAGAGATGATCGTGGGCCACGACTACGACTCAGTCTGTACCGCGATCGACACTGAGATCTACAAACTGGTGACGCTCACGATGCTGGAGGAAGCCGGCGTACACCTTTGCCTGAACACAATGCTGACGGACACCATCGTCGAGGACAACCGCATCACCGGCGTGATCACCGAGAGCCACCAGGGACGCGAGGCGATGATGGGCAAGGCCTTCATCGACACGACCGGCTACGGCGACCTGGCGGACCGCGCCGGGGCCGAGTGCGCCGAGCCCAACGACTACCCCGTGGTCAACAGCCTGAGCCTGGCCAACGTGAGCCTGGAGGCATACTACGACTTCCTCACCGGCCACGACGCGCTCACCCAGTACGCGCGCGGTTGGCGCGATGGACAGGAAGACCAGATCGTGCGTCTGGATGGCCGCCGGGCGGCGTTGCCCGAGGGCTTTGCCAAGGGCGCCGATGAGATCGGCATGTCCATGGTCACCACCACGGTTCACGACAACTACTTCATGTTCATCAAGATCAACTACAAGATGGCCGTCAGCCCGACAGACCGTGACGCGGCCTCCAAGGCCGAGGTGGAACTCCGCCGGCGTCAGGCCAGGGCCGTGGAACTCTTCCGCAAGTACATCCCGGGCTGCGGGAAAGCCTTCATCGCGCGTACCAGCCCCTCGCTCACCATCCGCCGCGGCCGGCTGGTCACCTGTGACTATGACATCACAAGTGAGGACGTCCTGGAGGGCCGGCACTTCAACGACGACATCATGGCCTACGGTTTTCACGACTCCGCTCCGCGCCTGCAGATCAAGGACGGCGGTACCTATGGGATCCCCTACCGAGCGCTGCGCGTGTCAGGTCTCGACAACCTGCTCACGGCCGGCATGATCATCACCTCGGACCACGACGCACACATGTCCACCCGCAACACCGTTGCCTGCATGGGCCAGGGTCAGGCTGCCGGCACGGCTGCTGCGCTCTGCGCGCTGCGCAATTGCGGTACTCGGGATCTCGACTACGCCGTGCTGCGACATGCGCTGACAGAAGCCGACGTTCACCTTGAGAACTGACGGAGACTGCTCTGGATGACAACTGAAATACAGATCGACAGCGTGCAATTCCTGGTCAACGGCGAGCCGACCTATAGGGGTCGCATTCACCAGGGGCGTAAGATTGAGGGCCTGCTCTTCAACAGTCGTATGGTCCAGGCCATCTTCGACGACCAAAACCCGGCTACCGCCGACCGCTGGCGCTATCCCGACACCAACGTGTGGAACCCGGACCGCAACACGGACGAGTTCTGCGCGATGCTGCCTGAGTACCGCCGTCATGGCTTGCTGGGCGTCACGGTTGGCCTGCAGGGCGGCGGCTCTGTCTACCTACCCGAGGTCTACGACCACTACATCAACTCGGCCTTCGATCCCGATGGCGCGCTCAAGCCGGCCTACAGCGACCGCCTCCTCCGCGTACTGAAGGCTGCGGACGCAGCGGGGTTAGTAGTCATTATCAACTACTTCTACTGGAAACAAGTTGAGAAGATGCACGGCGAACCCGCGATCGTCCGGGCCACCCACGAAGCGACCGAATGGCTCCTCCAGACCGGCTACGGCAACATCCTCGTCGACGTCTACAATGAGTTCGGCGATGGCGACAAGATCACCCAATCCGCGCGCATCCACGAGCTGATAGGGGCCGCCCAGGAAATAACCCTCAACGGTCGCCGCCTGCTGGTCAGCGCGAGCACCCTCCCGCCGGCGCCGCTGCGGTCAGGGCCATGGGAGGAGATCGTCGACTTCTACCTGCCGCACGGCAACGACGCCTGGGCGCGCCAGCTCCGCTCGAATCTCCGGCAGATCAAGGCCACGCCGGCATTCCAGGCCAACCCCCGCCCCCTCCTCATCAACGAGGACTCGATGTACGTCAACAACCTCGACGCTGCGGTCGATGAGTATGCCTCCTGGGGCTTCTACATCCAGGGATACGGCGCCGGCGGATGGGATCACGGGCGCTACGAGTGGACCCAGCACGGACGCGAGAGCACCTTCGGGGCCCTTACCGGCTACCAGACGGTACCCGTCAACTGGTCGATCAACACCGGCCTCAAACGCGCCTTCTTCAACCGTCTCGCCGACATCACCGGCTCGCCTGGGGCAGAGCAACCGTCGTAGTCTAGATTGGGCCGCAACAGACCTGCCAACCGCATGCAGTCCCGAGTTCGCAGTAACCAATTCGTTGGTTCTGCGACCGGGAACGAACCAAGTCGTTACCCCGAACCTGGAACGCGTCTTCTGGGACCGCGGGCAGCTTTCCCGCATCTCTGCGCCCGCAAAAC
>CBFCZM010000212.1:0-5311 GCA_965602565.1 uncultured Anaerolineae bacterium | reverse complement strand
ATGACAGATGGCTGAGAATCGATCCAATGACCACGCAGGGAACGGGAACCGTTCCCGCGGCTCGACGTTGCACGCCGGTGCCGGTGACAGGCAGCAGCGTGGCGGTCCGCGCCGCGGCCCCAGGGGCCATGGTCGTGGCAGGTTCGGGCCGGTCCAGAAGGCCGAGGACGCGCGCAGCACGATGTTCCGCCTGGCGGGTTACCTTCTACGCTACAAGTCGGCCCTGCTTTTCACCGTGATACTGGTGGCGCTGGCGTCCGGCTTGGGCGTGTTGGGGCCGTTCTTGATGGGACGGGCTATCGACATCTACATTATCGAGGGTGATCTGGCCGGGCTTGCGGGTATACTGGGTCTGATGTTAGCCGTCAACGTAGTGGCCTCTGGCGTTCGCTGGAGAAGTACGATCGTCATGATCTCTGCCTCCCAACAGACGGTCCGTGATCTGCGGAACGACCTGTTCAGTAAGCTCCAGACGCTGTCCCTACGATACTTCGATCAGCACACCCACGGTGAGCTGATGAGCCGGCTGTCCAACGATGTGGATAACGTCAGCATGGTGCTGACGAATACGGTGACGCAGCTGGTCTCCAGTGCGTTGAGTGTCACCGGCATAGCGACGATGATGTTCATCATCAACTGGCGGCTGGCGCTGGTGAGCTTGATCACGATCCCGCTGATGCTGTTCCTGACGCAGTCGGTGGCCAAACGGACTCGCCAAGGGTATAAGGAACAGCAGGAGTTCCTGGGCGACATCAACGGCATCATCGAGGAGACGGTCACCGGCCAGCAGGTCGTCAAGGCGTATGCGCGCGAGGATGCGGAGATCTCGCACTTTGCTGAAACCAATGCGCTGCTCCGTGCGGCGTCTGTGAAGGCTCAGATCTTTGGCGGCCTCGTGGGACCGATGATGAACTTTGTCAACAACCTGAGCTTCGCCATCGTGGCCGGGGCCGGGGGTTGGATGGCAGTGGAGGGCCTGGTGACCGTGGGTACGATTGCCAGCTTTGTGAACTATGCCCGTCAGTTTGCGCGACCCCTCAACAGCATCGCTGGGCTGTACAACCAGATCCAGTCGGCGCTTGCCGGCGCGGAACGGGTCTTTGAGGTGATGGACGAGGTGCCTGACGTTCAGGATGGACCCGACGCCATCGCACTCACCGACGTCGCGGGAAAGGTCGTCTTCGATGACGTCTGCTTTGAGTACGAGACCGATGTTCCCGTGCTGAAGAATGTGAGCCTCTACGCGAAGCCTGGGCAGACCATCGCCTTGGTGGGCCCAACCGGTGCGGGCAAGACGACCATCGTCAATCTCCTGACGCGTTTCTACGACATTCAGAGCGGCTCGGTGACCCTCGACGGGGTGGATATCCGCAAGATCAAAACGGCCGATCTGCGGCGCCAGTTGGGCATCGTGCTGCAGGATACATTCCTGTTCGGTGCCACGGTGATGGAGAATATACGCTATGGACGCCTGGATGCTACAGATGATGAGGTTATCGCGGCAGCCCAGCTCGCTAATGCCGACCAGTTTGTTCGTTACCTACCTGAGGCGTACCAAACGCAACTGACAGAGAACGGCAGCAACCTGAGCCAGGGGCAACGCCAGCTGCTCGCTATCGCGCGAGCGATCCTGGCTGATCCCGGCATCCTCATCTTGGATGAGGCAACCAGCAGCGTGGACACGCGCACGGAGCAGAATATCCAGGAGGCTATGCTGCGGCTGATGGAAGGGCGGACGAGCTTCGTGATCGCGCACCGGCTGAGCACAATCCGTGATGCTGATGCCATTATTGTGATCGATGCCGGCATGATCGTGGAGCGCGGCTCCCACGCCGATCTGATGTCAACGCACGGGTTCTATTACGACCTGCACATGAGCCAATACCGTGGTGACGCGATGCCGATGGGGCAAATGATGCCGGGCAGTTGATCTGGACGAGGGATCCCTGGGACGTCAATCGACATCGTGTGGTGCCGGTCGAGATCCCAGGGATCTTTGCTTGTGGGGCACGTGCAAGAGTGGGGGCAGTGGCGATCTGGTAGAGACGTCCCCGGTGGGGCGTCTTCTGGTTGTGCGGTCACCGCCGGGGAAGACGTGCCACCGCGAACCCGTCGGGTTCGGCACGTCTCTACGAAACCGGTCAGGTAGAGAGCGTGCCGATCTTGTAGAGACGTCCCCGGTGGGGCGTCTTCTGGCTGTGCGGGTCACCGCCGGGGAAGACGTGCCGCCGGGGAAGACGTGCCACCGCGAACCCGTCGGGTTCGGCACGTCTCTACGTAGCCGGTCGGGTCGAGAGCGTGGCGTGGTGATCTGGTAGAGACGCCCTGCTGAGGCCCTGGCACTCCGGGCAGTTGCTCAGGTGCCGGGCTCGCGTATACTCCTCTTGTTGTGGCCACAGCATAGCCAAGTGACTCAGGAGGTACACGATGTCGATCTACCCGTCCACCACGTGGACACGGGCCCTGCCGGCGGACGTTGGCTTCAATCCCGGCAAGTTGGCAGAAGCCGGGAAATGGTTGGATGCGCACGCCGGCGAGGGTGGCTATCGCTTCGCGGTTGTGAAGGACGGCGCCCTCGTGGTTGACCTCAGCCGAGGTCTTGGCCGCTCAGAGCGGTTGCAGATCGCGTCTGCGGCGAAGTCCGTTTACGGCAACGTCCTGGGTATCGCCCTTGAGGAAGGGGTGCTTCCGTCGGCGGACGCTCCGGTGGTCGAGGTCTATCCTGAGATGATGGACGTGCCGGCGGGAGAAGGACCCAAGGAGGGGCGCTTTGCCTTCCCCAAGGACGTCGGGATCACCTACCGGCAGTTGATCTGCAATGTGTCGGGCTATATGAAGCCAGGCGAGGAGCCGGGGAAGGTGTTCCATTACCAGACCTACGGGATGAATGTGCTCACGCACTCGGTGGCCAAGGCCTACGGCCTGTACGACGTGGCCGATCCCACGGGATCGGCCGGGTTCGGGCAGTTGATCAAAGAGAAGGTGGCTGACGTGATCGGAGCGGAATTCACGTACCGGCTCACGAATTTCAGCTTGCACGAGAAGGCCCGACTCCCCATCTTCGGCTACTACTGCCAGGTCTGCACAACCGCGCTTGATCTGGCCCGCCTGGGATGGCTCTGGTGCAATTGGGGCCGTTGGCAGGATCACCAGGTGGTGCCGGAGGCCTGGATGCGGGAAACGGTCGCCGTCAATGCTTTCCTCATCGCGAATGCGCCCGAGGCACAGTGGGAATATGGCCATGGCTTCTGGACCAATGAACGCGGCATCCAGTGGCCCGATCTGCCACGGGATGGGTTCACGGCAGCCGGCGCCGGCGGGCATTATGTCTCCGTCTTCCCGAGTCAGCAGCTGGTGGTGGTCCAGAACCCCGGTCCGAGCCACAATGCCCGGCCCGGTGCGACGCGCGCCAATGGCGATCTGCTGGCACTGGTGCTGGCGGCGGTGCGATAGGGAATTCAAGAATCAGCGAATGGGAGAATCACAGAATGGGACACCTGAGCGTCAACGGGGCTCCGTGATTCGCGGGTTCTCTCATTCTGCATTCTCCCATTCTTTCATTCGCTGATTCTGTAGTCTTCCGAGGAGACACATGCCAGAATCATTCCATCCCTTGTCCATCGAAGAGCTGAAGGCGATGGCTGCGGTGATCCGGTGCGACATCATTGAGATGATCGCGGCGGCGCAGGCCGGCCATCCCGGTGGGTCGCTGTCGGCGACGGACATCGTCACGGCACTCTATTTCCGCGTGATGCGGCTCGACCCGGGGCGTCCCGATTGGCCGGATCGCGATCGCTTCATCCTCTCCAAGGGGCACGCGTGCCCGGTCTGGTATGCGGCGCTCGCCGAGCGCGGGTACTTCGATAAGGCGCACCTGGGCACGCTGCGCCGGCTGAATAGCATTCTGCAGGGCCATCCCGACATGCTCAAGACGCCGGGCATCGATATGACCGTCGGCTCGCTGGGGCAAGGGCTCTCTGTCGGGCTGGGTATGGCGCTCAGCGGTAAGCTCAGGGGCCGGGATTATCACGTGTGGGTCATGGTCGGGGATGGCGAATGCCAGGAGGGTTCGGTATGGGAGGCGGCGATGGCGGCGCCCAAGTGGCACCTTGGCAACCTCACGGCGATCATTGACCGCAACCGGCTGCAGAACGATGCCTGTGTTCAGGATGTGATGCCGGTGGCCCCGCTGGCGGACAAGTGGCGGGCCTTTGGCTGGCACGTGCTGTCGATCGATGGACACGATATGACGGCTGTGGTTGAGGCTCTGGAGAGTGCCCGTGCGTGTCAGGACCAACCGGTGGCCATTGTGGCGCATACCGTGAAGGGGAAGGGTGTGTCGTATATGGAGGACCGGGCGGAGTGGCATGGCAAGGCTCCCTGCGCTGAGGAAGCCGAGTGCGCTCTGGTGGAGATCCGGAGGTGTGCTTGTGAGTAACGGCATCTATCACCATGTTCGCCCCGAGGTCGTCTCGATGCTGGAGGCCGGTGCCCTGTTGGCTGAGGGACCCGGGCAGGCGACGCGCTACGCTTACGCCGATGCTATCCTTGAGCTGGGCGCCCGTAATCCTGACGTGGTTGTGCTGGATGCCGATGTCAGCAAGAGCCTCAAGACGACCAAGTTTGCCGAAGCTTTCCCCGAGCGCTCGTTCAACTTCGGCATTGCCGAGCAGAACATGATGGCGGCGGCAGCCGGGATGGCGACGACGGGTCTCATCCCCTACGCGAGTGGCTACGCCGTCTTCCTCACAATGCGGGCCCTAGACCAGGTCCGCAACAGCATCCACTATCCCCGCCTCAATGTGAAGATCGCCTCCAGCCACGGGGGCATCACGCCCGGTCCCGACGGCCCGACTCACCAGGGTCAGGAGGATCTGAGCCTGATGCGTGCGATCGCCAACTCCACGGTGGTCGCCGGTGCCGACACCGTGACCACCAAGATGGCGACGTGGGCCGCGGCAGAGTGGGAGGGGCCTGTCTATCTCAGCTTCACGCGTGACCCTGTGCCGGATCTGTATGATGAGAGCTATCCGTTCGAGATCGGCAAAGCCGTGGTGATCAGGGAGGGCTCCGACGCGACCATTGTCGCCATCCGCGACATGGTGTCGCAATCTCTGGTCGCTGCTGAGCTGCTGGCAGGGCAGGGGCTGAATGTGCGCGTCATCGACTGCCACACCCTGAAGCCGTTGGACGAGGCCACACTCCTGCAAGCTGCTGCCGAGACGGGGGCGATGGTCACCGCCGAGAGCAACACCATCATGGGCGGGCTCGGCAGCGCCGTTGCCGAGCTGCTGGTCGAGAACTATCCGGT
>CBFCZM010000211.1:0-5332 GCA_965602565.1 uncultured Anaerolineae bacterium | reverse complement strand
GAGGAAATCGCCGTGATCGCTGGTGAAGACAACGATCGTGTTCTCCCAAACTCCCGCACGCTTCAAGCCATCGATGATACGCCCCACCGCCTGATCGATCTGGCAGACCATGGCGTAGGTGTAGCGCTTCACGATACGCCGCTCCTCGGCGGTCAGCGTCGACACGTCGGTGCCGGCATTCGCCAGCGGCGTGGCCGCGGCGGCCTCGCCATCGGCGTCGAGAGCTGCCTGAACGTCGACACCCTCGAACTCCCGGACCACGTCATAGGACGGCGTGAAGGGGTGATGCGGGTCGGGGAAGCCGATAAACGCGAAGAACGGAAGCTCGCCAGAACCGGCGTCCAGGTAGGCCGAGAAGCGGTTGGCCAGCCACGTCGTATTGTGCAACTCAGCGGGAAGGACCGAGGGATAGAGGTCATTGAGCTGCGGCACGGGGCGCTCCGCCTCCTTGGCATTGCGGCCCACGGCCTCGTAGACCTCGGGGTGTGCCTGCTGCAGCCAGAGAGCATAGTGGCCAAGATGGCAGGGTTGCTCACCGTGGCCCTGCGTCATCTCGACATGCTGGAACCCATAGTAGGGACCATGCCAATCGTCGAATCGCCCATCCTCCCAACACGCCCACGTCTCGGGGAAGCCGTACTCAACCGGCGCCAGGTTCGGTGTCAGATGGAGCTTGCCGAAGGCCGCGGTGTCGTACCCCGCCCTGGCGAAGATGTCTGCCGCCGTCGGGGGCTCAGGACACACCCGCTCGCCAATAGACTGCTGGTCTACGTGTGCATACTCGCGCCGGTTCAGCGGAATTCCGTTCGTCCAGACATTGTGTCCCGGCGGGTAGAGTCCCGTGAAGAGGCTGGCACGTGAGGGCATGCAGATCGTGTTGCTGCTGATGTGGCGCGTGAACAGCGTTCCCTCCGACGCCAGCCGATCCAGGTTCGGCGTGCGGGCGTAGGGATTGCCCGTGCAGCCCAGGCTGTCATAGCGCTGCTGGTCAGCGTGAATGATGAGAACGTTGGGTTGGTTCGGCATTTCAGGTATCCTTTCTTGGCGGCCGTGAGAAGAGCACAAGAGAGTGGAGAATCGACGAATCATTCCGTCTATGGCGAGCAGCACGTCAGCAGTGATGATGCGGATGGACGCCGCTGGGAACTCTCTGAACCCATCCGGGACTGAACGTAACAGCGGCGGCACACCTGCGGCGGCCATGCCCGCCGCGGGAGATCCGAAACACGCCCAGCTACGCCACGGCGACCCGGGGCATCCAGACAGGTTCCTTACCCATCTCCGCCTGCAGCAACGCCATCACAAGCTGGGCCTTGAGCTCTGCGTGCGCGGCGCTGTCCCATAGATTGCCTATCTCGCCCGGGTCCTCCTGCAGATCGAAGAGCTCGCCGTAGTCGCGGCCATAGTAGACGGTGAGCTTGTACCGCTCGTTCACGTAGGTCTTGACGTGGAGCGTCGTGGGTTGGTGGCGGTTCTCCACGATTATGTGATCGCGCACAGCGGGCTCTTCCCCAAACCAGACCGGCGATTGGTCCAGACCGGTCATCGGCCGCGGCACATCGATCCCGGCCACGTTCAGGAAGGTTGGCGCATAGTCGACCAGCGTCTGAAGGGCCGGGGAGCGTTCGCCGGCGGGAATCCGCCCGGGGAATCGCGCTACCATCGGGATCTTCACCATATCCTCGTAGTGGAAAGCGCCCTTGGCGATCAAGCCATGGTGACCGTAGAAGTGTCCGTGATCGGTGGTGAAGACGACCAGCGTATTGTCGACTAACCCGAGCTCCTCCAACTTGTCCAGGATCCGGCCGATGTACTTGTCCATCAGGCTGATCATCGCATAGTAGATGGCGATATCTTTCGCCAGCTCGCCGCGGTCGTGCAGGTGTGAGTGGAAGCCATGCATCGCGTGGCCGTCGGGCTCCTTCCAGGCGGAGAAATCGGGTTGCTCCTCCTGCGTCATCCGGAAGTGCGGCGGGTTCTTCGCGTGCTCCTCCGCTGTGATCTCCGGAACCGTCAGCTTCTCAGGGTCATACATTGTGTCCCAGGGCATGGGGACGAGATACTGTGGGTGGGGATCGAAGAAGCTCGCCCACAGGAAAAAGCTCTCGCCACTCTCAACGTAGTCCGCCATCAAAGCGTTCGCCCGATCAGCTATCCAGGCGTCATAGTGATATTCCTCCGGGATATCCCACGTGCGGAACTGGCTATCGTTGTTCCCCGTCGGGCTGCGGAAGTAATCACGCCAATTGTCGCATCCCCTCTCCTCCATCCATAGCGCGTAGTGCTGGCCTACGTGGGCTTCATCGGTGTGGTTGCGGGCCAGCTCAACGTGGTCGAACCCGTAGAAGGGACCGTGGAACTTCCGCCAGAAGTCCAGATCCTGCATAATGGGATACGACTCCAGCGAGGGATAGTCCTCGGTCCCACGGAGCTGCTGGAAGTGGGCTTTGCCCACAAGCGCGGTACGGTATCCGGCTGCTGAAAAGTCATCGCCGACGGTGTGTTCGCTCTCGCGTAGCTTCGTGCCCAGCGCATAAGCGCCGTGCTGGCTGGGGTACCTGCCGGTGATCAGCGACGCACGGGTCGGCGTGCATGTGGGGTTGGGGCAGTAGGCACGGTCGAAAATCGTGCCCTCTGCAGCGAGGCGGTCCAGGTTCGGCGTGTGGACCTCTGGGCTATTGTAGCCCATCGCGGACCAGTGGTGTTGGTCACTGGTGATGAGCAGGATGTTGGGACGGTTGGGCAATGTGGTCATGGCAACTCCAATAGGGAGACGTCAGATAATCAACGGCGGAGTGCTGGACTCGGGTCCAGCACGAGCGTTTGAGCAAGGCCCAGCACAAGCCCTTACGTGGGGCCCGACCAGGCCCTTGAGTAGGTCTTCATTCAGCGCTGTATGTCCCTCCTGCTCTCCGCGGACCCCAGTCCGCGGGCCTGCGCGCGGCACAGTTGCCGTCACATTCGCCACTGCAGTGTGCTGGACTGGGATCCAGCACGAGCGCTAGAGTGGGAGCCCGGTCAACGGGCGTCTTGTCGACGCGGTTGATGTCAGCGCACTTTGTATCCATCCCGCTCACCGCGGACCCTAGTCCGCGGCTCCTAAGGCGCCAGATCGATCCAGTAGCGGGATATAGGCTTTCCGGAATGATCTGAGACGACCTCGTTCTCAAAGACACCACCGTTCTTCTGGATCACGCGGGCGGAGGCGACATTGTCGGTATCGCAGGTGACGAGAACGCGGTCCACATCCAGCAGCGCGCGCGCCTTCTCAAGGCCCAGGGCCAACTGCTGCGTGCCGAACCCTTTGCCGCGCATCGAGGGCGCGATGGAGTAGCCGATATGCCCACCCTCCTTCTCGAGCGCCGGTATGAGCCAATGGCGAATGTGCAGTTCGCCGACGATAAGTCGGAGCCCGGGCCTCGCACTCCAGAATACGGTGTATGGCACCCACCCCGGCCTGAGGCCAACGCCGCGTGCCATACGGCGCAGATGGCGCACGTAACCTCGGAAGTCCGTCTGGAGTGTCTCCAGCAGCAACTGGTAGCGATTCTCGCCCGCTGCCTGGTAGTCCGCCACCGTCGCGAGAAACGCCTTGCGGTGTGCGTAGGCGGGCTCGAGCAGGTTCAGCGCTGGTCCCATCGGCGGATCAGCCTAGGCAACATCCAACCACGGTTCACCCTTCGTGAACCTGGCGACCGCATCGAAGTCCAGGTCGACCCCCAGTCCCGGGACCTCGGGAATTGCCAGCATCCCTTCCTCATCAAGGTGCCACCCACCATCAACCAGGTCATCGAGATACGTGGAGCCCGTGATATACTCAACGAGATCGGTCTCGGGCAGGGCCGACGCCAGATGCAGGTCAGCCGCCAGGCCGATCGCGGTGTTCCAACCGTGCGGGATCAGGCGCGCGCCATAGTTGAGCGCCATCCAGCCGATCTTGCGCGACTCCGATAGCCCCCCCACTTTGGTGGCGTCCGGCTGCACGATATCGAACGCGCCGGCGCGCAGCCAGGGCAGGAATGCCTGGCGCCGTGTCAGGACCTCGCCGCCGGAGATCGGCACCGTTGTGTGCTGCCGCAGTAGTGCATAATCGTCGAGCGCATCGTGCTTGAGGGGCTCCTCGAACCACGTTACGTCGTAGTCAGTCAGCATCTCGGCAGTGCGCAGCGCCCACTTGTAGCCATGCCTCCAGAAGGCATCACTGCCTCCGGCATCAACCATCAGCAAGGAATCCGAGCCGATCGTCTCACGCGCCGCGCGCACGACCGCCTCATCTTTGGCAAATCCGGCGGTACCGTCGCCGCTCCGCCCGAACGGGCCCCAGCCGATCTTGAAAGCACGGAACCCATCCCCTTTGAGCTGCAGCAGGTGATCCGCGAGGGGCCCCGGCTCATCCATCAAGAGCGACGCATAGGGCTTGACTCGGTCACGATAGCGCCCACCCAGCAGGCGGCCCACAGGTTGCCCGGTCACCTTGCCGAGAATGTCCCACAGCGCGATGTCAATACCGCTGATAGTATGCGTGATCGTCCCGCCGCGGCCCATCCAGAACATGTTCTGGCGCAGCCTCTCGGTGACCCGCTCGGGTTCCAACGCGTTCTCGCCGGTGTAGAAAGGCGCGAGCACGTCCAGGGCGGCCTTGACCAGCCCATCGTTCGTGTAGACGCTGCCATATCCCACCACATCCTCATCGGTCAACACCGCGACGAGGGTGTGGATGCAGTCATCCTGCTCGATCTCCTCGGACCAGCCGCCCTCCGGTGTCTGGCCGCGCAGCCCCACGGCACGAATCTCACGAATCTTCATGCATCCTCCTGTAGGAACTGGAGATCCAGGTTCTCAATCAAAGAACGTATCTCACTTCGTCTCTTTGCCGCCACCGGGGAAAAAGCAAAGGGGGAAGGTCTGCTCCCAAAGCCACCTATCCCCCCTCGATCACCGGTAAGAAACGGATCTCGCTATCATCCTCGACAGGCTGCAGCAGCCCAAGACGAGAGATGCGCCCATTGAGGACAACCGTCAGTGTGGGCGCCAGCGCATCCCCGCGGCACAGCCGCGCCCTGGCCCCGGGATATTGCGCATCCAATGCATCCACCGCAGCACGCACCGTTCGTCCTGGCGCCTGGACTCGGTCCTGTCCCCTCGTCACATCCCGCATCAGAGCTGGAATAACAATCGTAGCCATTGATAGAGGCAGCCGTTAGCTTTCAGCGATCAGCGGTCAGCCATCAGCTGGAAGGCAGCAAGGAGTAACCAGTATGCGGCGTGTTCCGCTGCGGTTCGGCCAGAGTCCGACCGCAGCAAACCTCCCATCCAACCTGCAACTTCCAAC
>CBFCZM010000210.1:0-5333 GCA_965602565.1 uncultured Anaerolineae bacterium | reverse complement strand
TCCAAACTCATTCGAGTTCTTGGGTCCTGCTCTCTACTAGCTGTTTCCTGTTACTTGTCAACTGTTAAGGTGCTTTGCTCTGGGGTCGCCCCCAGCACGCTCAGCATTCTATCACAACCCGTTCCTCTGTCAAGGGGCATCTGGCACCCTTTCTGCATCCGCAAACAGGATCACTTCAAAGGATGCCCGCCTACAGGTCAGGTTGTCTCAATTGGCTCGTACGGTACCAGCGTTGGTTCCCAACGCTTCCGACTCCCTCACAAGAGCGATCCCCAGCTCCCGGGCGGAATCTGTCATCCCGAACGGGTATGGCACTCCGTGAGGAGCTGAGATGCAATTGCCCTGCATATCGCACCCACAGAACGTGCCAGGATCAGGAAACATGGTATACTGCCTATAGATTGCCTTCTTCGGGGCAGGGTGAGGTAGGTGCGTCGTCAAGAGCGCCCGCCGATTCCCGACCGGCGGTGAGCGTTGTGAGATCATAGCGCAAGCCCGCGAACAGGTAACGGGCGGCTGAGCCGACCATGTCTGTAGACTCGGTGTGAATCCGAGGCCGACGGTACAGTCCGGATGAGAGAAGGAGCACAGATCACGTACGTGAGTGTGTTGCCCCGGAGCCAAGGCTCCGGGGCAGTTTCGTTGGAGGACAGACACTACAGTGGCATCAGAGAACAACGCTATCCGGCAGACGTACCAGGACATCCCAGATCGCGCTCGGGAGAGACCAAACCGTACGCCCTACTACCTGATCTCTGCCGGACTGCTCTTCACCCTATGGCAGATCAGCGTCATTCTGACCGCAGAGAGCGCACGGCGCTTCCTCATCCCGACGCCGGCAGCCGTTGGCGCCCGCTTCGCGGGCTTGATCCGCAGTGGCACATTGGCCCACCATACCGGCGTCACGCTCCTGGAAATGGGTTTGGGACTATCCGTGGGGACGGTGGTTGCCGTCATTCTCGGCTACGTGGTCGCGCATAGCCACCTCATCGCCGCCCTCGTCGAACCCGTCATCGCCTTCTCCCAGGCCATCCCCATCGTCGCCCTGGCGCCGCTGCTCACGGTCTGGTTTGGCTCCGGCACCACCTCGAAGGTTGTCGTCTGTGCGCTGATTGTCTCCTTCCCCATCCTGGTCAACGTCACCACCGGCCTGAAGAACATCGATCCCAGATTGCGCGATCTCTTCCGGCTTCTTGATGCGAACCGGGCTCAGACCTTGCTTAAGCTCGAGATACCGGCTGCCCTTCCCGCCATCCTGGCCGGGCTCAAGGTGGGAGGCACCATGGCCGGTATGGGAGCGGTCGTGGGCGAGTTCGTAGCCTCAACCGAGGGGCTAGGGTATCTGGTCAAACAGGGACAGAATCTCTACGACTTGCCGATGATGTTCGCAGCCATCTTCTGTCTCATGGCCATCGCCTCAGCAGTCTATGCGCTCTTCACGCTGCTGGAGCGCATACTCCTGCGCTGGCAGGGCCATTAGCCAGCGCAGCACCACCGTTCCATGTCAACCCAATCCACGCCGAGAGAGGAACCTATGCAAGCACCGAACGCAAGTGACAGCAGAAGCACCCAACGTCGCAACCGCCTGGCCACCGGCGGTCTCGCCATCATCGTGAGCCTGGTCCTGACGCTCGTAGCCGGATGCGCATCCCAACCGTCTAGCCTACAATCCATCGCGCTGCCCATGGGCTATGTTGCCAATGTGCAATTCAGCCCCTTCTATATGGCACAGGAGCGTGGCTACTTCACGGATGCCGGCTTCGATGTGACCTTCGACTACCGCTACGAAACTGACGGCATCCAGCTGGTTGCCGCCGGCGAGGTCCCCTTCACCATCGCAAGCGGAGATCAGGTCATCCAAGCTCGCAGCCAGGGGCTGCCGGTCAAAGCCATCGCAGGTTGGTACCAGGCATTCCCGGTGGGCATCATATCACTTGAGACCACGCCGCTTTCAGGCCCCGCTGATCTGGCAGGACTGATGGTCGGCATCCCGGAGACGTTTGGCGCCTCCTACATTGGGCTACGAGCCCTGCTCGATGTGGGGGGCCTCACCGAGGACGACATCAACCTACAGGCCATCGGCTACGCACAATTGGCGGCACTCACCAGCGGCACGGTGGACGCAGTTGTGGTCTACGCCAACAACGAGCCAGTTGTCCTGGCCGAGCAGGGGATCGCATACAATGGCATCTGGGCAGCGGATTATGTGAGCCTGGTCTCAGCTGTGATCGTGAGCAGCGATGCCCATATCGCCGACCACCCGGACGAGACGCAACGTTTTGTGGACGCCTTCTTGCACGGGCTTCAGGATGTCCTCGCCGACGCAACAGGAGCCTTCGAGTTGAGCACCGCCTACATCGAGGGGCTGGAGGAGAACAGCGCCGTCCAGAGAGCCGTCCTCGAGCGCTCAACGGCGCTCTGGGAGAGCCCTTCGCCGGGGCTGATGGCTGCGTCAGCCTGGGAGCAGGCGCAGGTTGTGATGCGTAGCGCGGACATGATCCCCACCACCGTACCCGTGGACAGCTTGTACACCAACGCGTTCGTCCAACCGGCGAACTAGCCCTGCTCGATGGCGTCGATGGCCTGCGAACCCACATCACTCGCTGCTGATCGGGAAGCGGCGAATGCACCTATGCTGAGTGTCCGCCACCTGACAGCCCGCTTCACCGGTCACCTGGGGCGCCTGGACGCTCTGGACGACGTGACCTTCGACGTCCACCGTGGCGAGTTCGTCTGCCTCATCGGACCCTCGGGATGCGGCAAGTCAACTTTGCTGCGCCTGGTCGCCGGTCTCATCCCGCCGGACAACGGCGAAATCCGTCTCGAACGCCAGGTGCAGCAGGGGCCGCAGAGCGAAGTTGGACTGGTCTTCCAGCAGCCGACGCTGCTGCCCTGGCGCACCGTGGCGGCGAATGTGGCCCTGCCGCTTGAACTCGCCAGGGCGCCGTCTGACGAGATCCGTGAGCGCAGCGCCGCCGTCCTGGCCCTCGTGGGGCTGCGCGACTTCGCCGAGGAGTATCCCGCAAACCTGTCAGGCGGGATGGCACAGCGGGTGGCGATTGCCCGCGCGCTCTGTCAGGACCCCGACGTCTTGCTCCTCGATGAACCGTTCGGCGCTCTAGACGCGCTAACGCGGGAGCACATGGCCGAGCAACTGCTCAGGATCTGGGAGCGATCACGGCGAACCATGCTGATGGTCACCCATAACGTCGAGGAAGCGGTACTGCTTTCCGATCGCGTGGTTGTCCTGAGTCCCCGTCCCGGTCACGTGACGGACATCGTCACCGTCGATCTTCCGAGACCGCGCGCGCCGGAGCTGCTGACATCGGAGGCACTGCAGCGAGTGGCACGCACACTGCGCGCAGCGCTTTCAAGGAACAACGCCCAAACCTGAGCTCAGAGGGTCCATCAGATCCAGGAGAAGCGTTCTGGTTCTGTGTTGTATCCGGCGGAGGCACACAGCGCTACATAGCAGCCTCATCGTCCTGCGTGCTGATATCGTCTGCACGTGGCTCCTCGGGCTTCCACGCCACCGTGAGAGTGCCGACCCGGTCCACTCGGCACGTCACCGACCAGACACCGGAGGCCACGGCGCGGATCGCTTTCTCGGGCAGAGCCGTACCGTCCAGAGTCGCCTGCGTCGGTCGAGCTGGGAGCGCCAACCACACAGCCCCCGTGGCCAGACGCCTGGGGGCCAGCTCAAGCTCCAGCGAATCCTCGTCGGCCTCGTATCGCGTGATCTCAGCGCCCTGAGAGATATGGAACGTGGAGGCAACCAGATGCGGTTGGGCTTTCACCTGGCGGATTCCCAACAGCACGGTGCCGTGTGCCGGGATGTGGAGGACCGGTCGCGGGGCCCCAGGCACCATCAGGAAATAGCGACGCTCCCAGAAGTCCACGACGTGGTGAGCCTTGCGCTCATCCAACGTCACGGCATCCGGGAGTTCGCGTTCCACGGGGGTCTCAGTCCAGTTGAACAACGCGATCAGCCGCCAACGCCCCCATGGGCGCGCCACCGGCACGACCGCCAGCTCGGGCATCCGCGAGCCGAAAAGATCCAGTACATCCATCCCGTCCAGCAGCGGCGGCATCAGCGTCGAGGCCAGTGCCCTACGCTCCGGCGCGATGTCGTCCAGGTCATCTGACAACACGCTCAATCCACTGCACAGGCCCAGTAGCGTCGTCTGGGCCAGCACTTCGTCATCCGTCAATGCCGTCTTGGTGTCGCGCATCAGCAGCGCATCAGGGTCGTTGGCCCACCAGCGACCGTGCATCCAGGCGCGAGTTGCTACATTATGCAAGCTGTTCCGCAAGCTAGGCAACGCCGGGTTCCGAACCACAAAGCGCCCCAACCCGCGGAAGTCCGGTGCCCAACTTGGCGCCGTGTCCGGTCCAATGCGCATAGCGTCAACCAGACCCACAGCCGGCCCCAGAGGAGCACCGCAGCCGACCAAGTAGGTGTCTGGACCAGCTGCTTCGCGAATCGCCTGGAATGCCCGCCGCAAGGCTTGGGCGCGCGTGAGCTGTGGATCGTGCCGCCGCCCTCGCAGGGCCCCGGCATACATGAAGTCCAGCTTGAGATACGTGTAGCCCCAATCATCCACGGCTGTCTTGACAACATCGCGGATAAAGGCGATGACCTCGGGGTTGGAGGGGTCCAGCGCCCGCCCGAAAAAGCTGGAGAGCAACCCGGCCTTGACCGGCCGACCGTGGTTCCCCCTCAGCAGCCAGTCAGGATGCGCATGGGCAGTCTGCGATGAGCGCTCCACGATGAGCGGCGCCAGCCACAGCCCTGGATCGAACCCGGATCCGTGAATGCGATCCGCCAACCACGACAGCGAATGCGGAAAGCGGTCGTTGCGGCTTGCCCAATCGCCCCAAGCGCTCTGGTACCCGTCATCCAGCTGCAATACCTGCAGCGGCATCTCGTCTGCCAACAGTGCTGCGGAGGCCAGATTCTCCATCACTACCGACTCGCTGACGTCGCTCCCGTGCATATACCACGAGCACCACCCCGTCGGCGTCGGGCGCTTCGGGCACGCCGACATCTGTCGCGCCACGGCATGCGAATATTGGGCGAAGGGATCCTCATTGGGCAGGGGCACCCACTCCAGGTAGTACCACTCGGAGCGCCGAGATTCACCGACAGCGAGGGGGATATCATCCAACTGGGTCTGCAGCAGGACCTGGAGGTGTCCGGGCCGCAGATCCGCCCACATCTGGCCGAACTGGTCGGCGGTGGAGGCGATTCCCCCGATCAGCGCTTCACGCGGCGTAACGACTGCGCCCACCGTTTCGCTCCAGAAACGGTCGGACTGTCTGGCCCGCGGGGT
>CBFCZM010000209.1:0-5343 GCA_965602565.1 uncultured Anaerolineae bacterium | reverse complement strand
GAGGCCCCGGCTCGGGTCTCATCCGGTGAGAGCTTCGACGTGTGGCTTGCCTGGTGGCTGCGGGCCGGCGTCACCAGGGACGCGGACTACCACTTCACTGTGCAGCTTCTCGATGCGGAGGGCGCGCCGGTGAGTCAGGATGACCACGCGGCGTTCGCCTCGGCTATGTGGCAGATGGATGACCTGGTGCTCAGCCGGTTCGGCCTGACGCCGCCGCCGGGTCTGGCGCCGGGCACCTACCAGTTGCGCGCCGGCATGTATGCCTACCCCGACATCCAGAGCGTGGCCGTCGTCGATCCTGAAGGCCGCCCTGTTGATGATGGCGTTACGCTGACCGATACTTTGGTCGTGGAGTGACAAGCGAACGGGCGTGGGCACAGCGTGTGCTCACGGGCGCGGACTAGAATGGATATCGGGCAATCCTATGATCGGGCAAGGAACCCTTTGGGGGTATCTGCCCCACTCTCGGCCGCGCCTAGCGGCTTGGTTCTTGTGCTGGCAAGCGTTGTGGCTGAGTGCAGGCCACAACTGCTCCCACCTGTCGGCTACTGCTGACCCGCAAATCCGGGTTCCGGCGCCGCCTTGATGATCTGATCCACGACATCGCTCACGACGGCGAAGCTCGCCCCGTCGTAGGTCTCGATGGCGCCCTGATCACCCAACCTGGACATCTCGGGATCGATGCCGATTTCGCCAAGGAATCGGGTGTCGAAGGTCGAGGCCAAGGCCGCCGTACCGCCCTTGCCGAAGATCTCGTAGCGCTCGCCGCAGTGCGGGCAGGTAACGTAGGACATATTCTCGACCACGCCGATCAGCGGCGTGGTCAGGTGCTCTGCCATGTGGGCGGCCTTGCGGACGACCATGCCCGCCAAGTCCTGCGGCGAGGTCACGAGCACGATCCCGGTGAGGGGCAGGCTCTGCATCACGGTGAGGGCGGCGTCCGACGTGCCGGGGGGCATATCCACGATCAAAGCGTCCAGATCGCCCCAGAAGACGTCATTCCAGAATTGGTTGATTGCGCTGGTGATCATCGGCCCGCGCCAGATCACGGCCTGGTCCTTGTCCTCAAGCATCAGGTTGATCGACATGATCTTGATGCCCATCGAGGTCTGCGGGGGCATAATACCCAACGGTGACATCGTGGGAGCGTCGTCGACGCCGAAGAGCTTGGGAATGCTGGGGCCGGTGATGTCGGAATCAAGCACGCCCACGCGGTAGCCTTTGCGCCGCAGCAGGACGGCCAGCATTGCGGCGACGGTGGATTTGCCGACGCCACCTTTGCCGCTCATGATAGCGATCACAGTCCTGATTCGGTTGAGATTCCCGGCCGGGAAGTTGCCTTGCGGTTCCTGTTGGCCGCCCAGCTTCTCTCGCAGCGCCTGGCGCTCATCCTCGGTCATTGACGTGAGGACGATCTCGACGTTGAGTCCCTCCTCCAGCGCGTCGACGGTTCTGCCTGCATCGGCCGAGATGTCGTCCTTGAGCGGACAGTTGGGCACTGTGAGTGCGATGGTGACCGTGACACTCCGACCATCGACCTCGACGTCTCGAACCATGCCCAGATCCACAATGTCGCGGTGGAGTTCCGGATCGATGACCTGCTCCAGTGCTGCCAGCACTTGTTCCTTTGTAACCACGTCTTCCTCCATTGAGTGTGAGAGCCTGCTGTTTCCAATGATTTCCAAGAGAAGCCCCCCCGAAGAGGGGGGCTGTTCCTTCTGCGGCGTCAGGCCGTCGTGGCCCGATTGGCATCTTGGGGATGCACGTTGCTAGGTTGCGACTGCTTCTGCGGATTGCCTTTCGGCCTCAGTCATTTCCTCTGTGCCTGGCTTGACCTCCCAGATCTTCTCCGGCGCAGTCAGCCTATCGATGTAGAGCACGCCGTTGAGGTGATCGATCTCGTGCTGAAACACCCTCGCCAGGTAGTCTCGGGGGCGCAGGCGGAACCGTTTCCCATTGATGTGTACACCGCGCACCAGCACCTCAGTGGCGCGCTCGACCTCGCCGACGTACCCGGGCACGGACAGACATCCCTCAATTCCGATCTCAACCTCGCGGGATTCTCTGACAATCTCGGGGTTGATGACCACGAATAACTTGCCACTTCCCCACACATCTTCATCCTCTGGCAGCTGAATCACGATGATGCGAGTTGGTACGCCGATCTGTGGAGCTGCGAGCCCCACGCCATCGGCCTCGTACATAGTCTCGACCATATCCTCGGCCAGTTGCCGGACCTCAGGCGTGATTGCCTGCACCCGGCGTGCTCGCTCGCGTAGGCGGGGATCCCCAACGGTGACTATCTCCCGCAAAGCCATAGTGCCTCCATAGAAACTCACAGTCTTTCTTCCGGCATTATACACGGTTGTGCGCCCGAGTGATGGTCGTGCTATGGCCCCAACGGCCTGAATCGATCTATCTACGTTCCCATGTCGCGCTGTAGATCATCGTAGGTGGCGAACCAGGTGAGCATCTCCTGCTGGCGGCGATTGGATTCGATCTCCCGTTGATGCTGGCGATAGGCGTACTGGCGGTTGGAAATCGTCGACTGGACTTCCTCTGGACGGCGCACGAACTTGAGCTCGAACTTGCCCTGGGTACCGGCGGTCTCGAACTGCACGTGCCCATAGTTGAGCATCCGTGCAAGGATATTGGGCACCTCGAATCCCAGGTTCTGGATGCGATCGAGCCGCGCCTCGTGCCGGGACTCCTGGAACAGTAACGGGCGCTGGTTGATGAGGATGATGTGGCTCGGCGTCAGCTGGAAGTAGTCGTTGCGCCAATCTTCCACAAACCAGAGCAGCACACCGAAGACCACGGCTTCGACCACCAGCCATGCGACCATCCAGCCCAGGAAGCTCTCCACGCCCCATACCGAGCTCAGCATCGCGATGCCGCCGATGGTGCTGACCAGGAAGATCAGGAATGGGGCTGAATAACGGAGGAGTCCCGGGAGCCAGAAGCGCCTCCAGATGATCGTGCCACCCTCCGTTTCGACCCAGGATGCGGGGAAGAAGTACTCCCATATTGAACTCAGTAGAATGGCCGGAAGGAAGCCGGTGCGCTGCGCTGCGCCGTCCTGGGTCACGACCTCCGGCGGATGTGAGGGCGTTCCCTCGACCACGAGACGGCGGGCCAGCATATCGCGGATCTGGCCACGGGTCCGCAAGACATCGCGTGCCTTTGACCGCTCGATCTGCTGTGAGATCAACCGCCGCACCTCACCGGGCCGGGGGATGTAGCTCATATCGATCGCCACGGTTTCGCCGGCGGTCTGAAGCGCCAAGTTGCCGTAGCCCATCAGGTTGGCGGAAAGACCGGGTTGGATTTCGTAGATGTCCTCAATGCTGTCGAGCGCGCTTTCCTCCTGCTGGGTGGAGAACGGGCCGACGCGCTCGATGTGGATGACTCTCTGGGTTGTGACGACAAAGAAGTCGTCGCACCAGTTGACATACTGCCAGATGATGCCGAGGCAGAGTCCCAAGACGGGCAGAGACAGGATCGCCGCGATCACGAGGCTGGTTGCGCCGCCGTTGATGGCAAGGGCAATGATGGCAGGTACCAGGAAGAGGAGGATAGCCGCCAGGGCCCCAGACTGGCGGAGGAGGTGGGTCCAATGCCGCTGGACGACGGCGATCACCCATTCATCGTTGCGGATCCAGTCAAACTTCCGCAGGTTGCGACGCTTTTCGACCTCTTCCGAGACCTTCAGCCGGCGGCGCAGGTAGGGGCGCTGCGCGAGCAAGCTGGCGAACTCGGAGCGCAGCAAGTAGACAACGCGTGCATAGCCGTCGGCGACGGCGGTCACGTCGTGGAAGTCACCTACCAGGAAGCCGGTCTCCCCAGCCCCATCGCCTGGTAACAGTGTGCCGAGGTCCCGAATCATGCCGTCCTGGTCGACGGCGTTCAGCTGAACACGCCCGCCGAGAACCAAGAAGAAGCGATCGGAGATCTCGCCCTGCCGGAAGAGCCACTCCCCATTGTCGAAGACCTGCTCGTGTGTTATCTGGGCGACGCTGTACAGCTCCAGTTCGCCGGCACGGTCCGTGAGTGCCCCAAAGAGGGGGATCTTCTGCAGCGTAGCAACGAGATGGCTCGGCTTGAGGGGGGCCGGCAGGTGTTCGCGCAGATATCGGCTCTGTTGATAGATGCGGATCAGGTCTCGGAAGGGGACCGTCAGAGCCCGCGTGGGCGCCAGTGCTTCGACGGTGACCCGTTCAAAGCTATCCACCTCCAGGCTGGCGCGTCCCAGTGTGGCACCTGCTACGCTTTCGCCGACGTCCTGGATATCGAGGGGGTGCCCCGCGGCCCGGCGGGTGGCCTTGACGCGCCCTTCCAGGACAATGATCGTCTTGTTGGGTGTCTCCTCTTCACGCAGCAGCACATCGCCGACATCGTAGGTGTGCTGCTCAACGTGTGGCACCAGTCGAAGGAGTTCCAGTTCTCCCTCTTCTAGCAGATCCCTGAACATCGGGACCTCTTTCAGGTGCGCGAGGATCTCATTCGATTCCATACAATTGATTATAGCATAATCTCTTTTACTCAGGCAAGCGCGGCAGTATACCCGGATAGGGTATCAGCAGCGGCGCGCTGCCACGAGAATCTCTGTGCCTGTTGTACCGCGTTTGACTGCAGGGCGGCGTGGAACTCGTCGTCGACAAGTAGCTGGATGAGAGCGCCGGCCATTCCCTGCACATCCCCCGGAGGCAGCAGAACACCGGCACTGCCGACCACCTCGGGAATACTGGATTGGTCGCTGCCCACGACGGGCGTGCCGCAAGCAAGGGCCTCCAGTGGCGGGTACCCGAAGCCCTCATACGTCGAAGGAAAGACAAAGGCCCTGGCCCCACGGAGCAGCGCGGGCTTAGCCTCCTCAAGGACAAACCCGAGGAAGTGGACTGCCTTGTCGGGAATGCCGGCTTCCCGTGCCAGGCGGCGGGGATCCGGAGTGAAGGCCGTGTCGGACGCAGGGAGCCGTCCCGCCACAACCAGCTCGGCATCCTCGCAGGCCCTGCGGGTGTAGCTGAAGGCGCCAAACAGCGCCCGGAGATTCTTGCGCACATCGAAGCCGCCGAGATAGAGGCAGTATCGCGGTGGGCATCGGAGTTCCTCACGGATCTGCCGGTCACGCGAGCAGGGCGTCGCGGTGAAGTTCTCATCGACAGCGAGATGGACCGCGCGGACGGTGCCATCCGGCAGATGCAGATGCTCCAGGATATCCCTGCGGGAAGCTTCGGAGTCGGTGAACACCAGCCGGGCTCGCGATGTAGTGGCTCTGACGAACGCCGTGTACAGCCTGACCATCGCATTGCCGCGATACGCCGGAAGCAGCAGCGGGATCAG
>CBFCZM010000208.1:0-5345 GCA_965602565.1 uncultured Anaerolineae bacterium | reverse complement strand
ACCAAGAATCGCTTGCTCTGGAAATGAGACAACGAGGCATTCCATTTGGCGAACAACACGCAATACGCCTTTTCTACAAAGGAGATCCACTCCAACGCACATACCATAGTAGACTACCTGGCGTATGACAAGATCGTAATCGAGATCAAGGCAATCAAACAACTCAGTCCCACCGAGGAGGCTCAGCTACTGAACTACCTCAAAGCATCAAAGCTGAAGCTGGGACTCCTCATCAACTTCGGTAACCCCTCCAAGCTGGAGTGGTCTAGAAGGATTCTGAGCAGGAGTACTTACCAGATCAAGACATAGATTAGCGTAGATTCGCGGGATTCGCGGTTAGTTGAAGGGACATAGCTCATGACACTACAAGACAGAATCGCAATTGTGACCGGTGGAGCACAGGGACTGGGGGAGGCGATCTGCCGGCGCCTGGCCAACGAGGGTGCCCACGTCGTCGTAGCCGACATCAACCTAGCCGGTGCCACAGAGACAGCCGAGGCAATCTCCGCCGACACCGGGCGCCGCATCCTCGCCGTCAAAGCCGACGTCACCGACGAGGAGCAGGTCGCCGCCATGATGGACGCGGCGGTCGAGACCTTTGGCCGCGTCGACATCGTCGTCTCGAACGCCGGCGTCTTGGTCGCTGCGGCCATCGACGAGTTCCCGGCCGAGAAGTGGCGCTTCGTCATGAACGTCGACCTCTTCGGCTACTTCCTCGTCTCCAAACACGCGGCCCGGGTCATGAAGCCCCAGCTCAGCGGCAGCATCATCCAGATCAACTCCAAGTCCGGCAAGAAGGGGAGCTACAAGAACTCGGCCTATGCAGCCGCCAAGTTCGGCGGCATCGGCCTCACCCAGAGCATCGCGCTCGAACTGGCCGAGTTCAACATCCGCGCCAACGCCATCTGCCCCGGCAACCTGCTCGACTCCCCTCTGTGGGTCAACTCGCTCTACGCCCAGTATGCCAGGAAGTGGGGCATCACCGAGGAAGAGGTCCGGCAGAAATACATCGACCAGGTCCCCATGAAGCGTGGCTGCACGTATGAGGACATCAGCAACGTGGTTGTCTTCCTGGCGTCGGATCAGTCCGGCTATATGACCGGCCAGGCGCTGAATGTCACCGGCGGGCAGGAGATGCACTGAATGCTGCCGAAGACCCCTGAGTTAGGAAAGGAAACACAGACCATGAAAACCGACCATCTTGCCGTGATTTGGAGCAGCGGAGATCCTGAAGTAGCCCACAATGTGTGCTTCATGTACACACACAATGCAAAGCGACAGGGCTGGTTTGACAAGGTCACTCTGATCGTCTGGGGCCCCTCGGCCGAGTTGCTCTCGCGTGATGGTGTGCTGCAGGCGCGCGTTCGCGAGATGATCAACGACGGCGTCGTGATGGAGGCCTGCAAAGCGTGCTCCGATTCCTATGGCGTCAGCGACGCCCTGAGCGCCCTGGGCATCGACGTCAAGTACATGGGCATGCCGCTTACCACAATGTTGAAGGAGGGCTCACGCGTCTTGACGTTCTAGATCCCCTTCGAGCCTCGTCACAGGAACAGACCCGCAATCATACACACAGCAATCGCCCGGTCTTGACGAGACCGGGCGGCTGTTGTGTGGTGTTTGAATCCTCACCAACCACTGCTCCTACGCAGTCCCACAGGTGGGATCAGACTCGAAGTTGTGTTCGAACTCACGCTACCCCTTGCGGATGCGCAGATAGCGCTCATAGGCCGCCTCCCAGGCGGCACTATCACGGGGCTCGAACGTCTTGACGTCAAAGGATCGCCTGATAACCTGGCGCCCCTCGACCATCGAGCCAAGATGGCCTGTCGCAATCGCCTGCACCATCACATTGCCCAGCGCCGTCGCCTCCACCGGCCCGGTCACCACGGTCCGCCCGGTCGCATCCGCAGCAAACTGGTCCAGCAGCTCATTCTTGGAGCCGCCGCCGATGATGTGGATGGTCTCCATGCGCTTGCCGGCGATCTCATCCAGGCTCTCGGCAACAGTGCGGTACTCCAGCGCCAGACTCTCCAGCGCGGTGCGCAGCAGCGCCCCCTTGCTTTCCGGCACAGCCTGGCCTGTCTCCTCACAGAACGCCCGAATGCGCACGCTCATGTCGCCAGGGGCCATGAAGCGAGCATCGGCAGGATCAATGAGGGAGTCAAATGCCGGCGCAGCGGCCGCCATCTTGACCATCTCGCCATAGTCGTGGTCCTCGCCGGCGCGCTGCCACTCGCGTCGCAGCTCCTGCACCAGCCACAGCCCCATGATGTTCTTCAGGAGACGGAAGGTGCCGTCCACACCGCCCTCATTGGTCAGGTTGTGCGCGAGCATCTGCTCGTCTATCACCGGCTGCTTGGATTCGATGCCCATCAGCGACCAGGTGCCGGAGCTCAGATAGATGGCATTGTCGGGGTCCATCGGCACGGCCGCAACCGCTGATCCGGTGTCGTGGGTCGCCGGCGCGATCACGGGCACGGGGCCCAGGCCGGTCTCCTCGGCGACGGATGCCAGCAGCGGTCCAAGAACCGTCCCCGGCGGCACAATCTCGCCAAAGATGCGCGTGGGAATGCCCAACTTCTCCAGCAAGTCATAGGCCCAGTCGTTGCTCCGCGGATCGTAACACTGCGTCGTCGTGGCGATCGAGAACTCACTCACCTTACGTCCGGTCAGCCAGAAGTTCAGCAGATCGGGCACATTGAGGAAGGTCTCGGCTGCATCCAGCAAGGGCGATCCTGCCTCAGCCATCGCCGTCAGCTGGAAGAGGCTGTTGAACTGCAGAAACTGGATACCCGTGCGCTCGAAGATCTCCTCGCGCGGCACAATCTCAAATGCCGCCGCCATCGCGTGGTCGGTGCGACTGTCGCGGTAGTGGTAGGGATTGCCGAGCAGCGCATCGTCACGTGCCAACAGACCGAAGTCCACCCCCCAGGTATCGAGGCCGATGCCCACCACGCGGTCGCCGTACAGATCGGCAGCCTTGGCCAGGCCGGCCTTGACATCTGTCCAGAGACTCAGTAGATCCCAGAAAAGCGAGCCACGCACGTTCACAGGGCCATTGGGGAAGCGGTGGACCTCCTGCAGCGTGATGCTCGCGCCATCGGAACTGCCGGCGACGACGCGCCCGCTCTCAGCCCCCAGATCCACAGCCAGGAATACGGCAACCTTGTCATCCGCCATAGTGTCCTCCCGAGATAATCGAGTAATCAAGAAGGAAGGTAGCAGTACGGAACTGGCAACTTGCCCACACACATGCCGCCAGCTGCTCACTTCCTACCGCTGTCTTTACCTGACTCCCGCTGCTAGAAGTACGCCTCGTAGCCCTCCACACCCAACTCACCGCGCACAAACTGCAAGGTGCTGCGAAGGTTCGCGTTGACAGGGATGCCCTTCTCGCGCACCACGCGCTCCTTGTCGAACTCCTTCTCGCCGGCAACGTAGATGCGATCTTGGCCGGGTGCCTTGCGGGCCGCCTGCAGGGACCGCGCGATGTTGCCCACGATCTGCTTGAAGTGGTCAAGCGGGATGAAGTGCTCCACGTCGATGGCTATGAAGAACTGGCCCAGCATATGCGGCCGCTGGGAGCCATCCTCGTTGAAGCCCAGCAGGTCCTTCATGAAAGGGCCGCCGGACATGGCCGCGGAGAGGATTTCCACGATCGTGGCCAGGCCATAGCCCTTGTACCCGGCCAACGTCTCGGTCTGCCCGCCCAACGGTAGCAGAGCGGCCTGGAACTTCGGCAGCTCCTGTAGGATCGCAGCCGAATCCGTCATCGGCCGGTTATCGGCGTCGATGACCCAACCCTTGGGCACTGGCTTCTCTGCCCGGTCGGCGACCTCAATCTTGCCTCGCTGGGCGATCGACGTGGCGCCGTCGAAACAGAACGGGTACCCCAGATCAGAGGGAGCGGCAAAAGCAATGGGATTGGTGCCCAGCATAGCCTCGGTGCTGAAGGTGGGCGCGATGGAGGGACGCGCGTTGGTGAAAGCCATACCCACCATACCGGCCTTGGCTGCCATCAGCGGGTAATAGCCGGCGATGCCGAAGTGGGTGGCGTTGCGGACCGCCACGCTGCCCATACCGTACTGCCGCGCCTTGCTGATCGCCAACGCCATGGAGCGGTAGGCCGTAGGATGCCCCATCCCATGGTGGGCGTCAACCAGCGCGGTGGTTTCGGTCTCTTTGACGATCTCCATCTGCGCATCCGGGAACTGGATACCGGCCTGGATGCGGTCGTAGTAGTACTTGAGGCGCCCCACCCCGTGCGACTCAATGCCGCGCCGATCCGACGTGATCAGGACATCGGCACAGATCCGGGCATCCTCATCGGAGACGCCCTGGGCTCTAAACACATCCACCATAAACCTCTCGATAACGTCAACCGGAATACGCTCAACTTCCTCTGCCATTGCTTCCACCCCTTGTGATAGACAGGATTGCTCTAGATGATGAAGGTGCCGGGATTCAGACGATCGTCGGGATCCCACCGGTGCTTGATCGCTTGGGCAAGGTCAAGCCCCTGCGACCTGTATCCCCAGATATGGTCAACGCCCATCTGAGGCGCGCCCGCCGGTGCACCGGCCTCTGCGCCGGCCCTGAGCAGGGCAGCATACCCGCCGCGTGAGACGGCCTGGCGGCGCAGGCCGTCGAGATCCAGGTCGCCGCGGAGGAAGAGCTGCCCGTGGGCAAAGTCCACGACAGCCGCACACCCATCGGTCAACGCAGTCGTCGCCTGTACGAACTCCAGCAGCTCCTTCGGCGCCAAGCCGACGCGCACCAGACGCTCCGTGCCCGCCACCGGCTCAGCCATCCATATGGCCCACGCCTGGCTGCCCGACAGATCCAATGAGACCGGCGCAGCGACGCCGAACTCCCCCGCCAGAGCGCGCACGTTGCGGAGCTCGGCCGTGACGTCCTCCGGGAGTCCTTCGGCAGTGTAGAGCAGGACATAGTCCGAATCCACACCGGGGATCGGCCGCCCATCACAGAGCGTGACCGCAGACGCCACCAGCGCCTCCCGAAGGAACCGGCGACCCCATACCAACCCATCGGCCACCGTGGACACCGGCACCGCCAAGGTCTGCACCAGGCGCGGCTTGGGACTGAGCTTGAACGTAACGTCGGTGATGAAGCCCAACGTGCCGTGGGAGCCGATAAAGAGCTTGGTCAGGTCATATCCCGCCACGTTCTTCATCACCGGGCGCCCCGCTCGGATGATCCGCCCGTCGGGCAGAATCGTGGTCATCGCCAACACCAGGTCCCGCACGCCGCCGTAGCGCATGCGCAGCGGCGCGTTGAAGCCGCTGGCCACAATGCCCCCCACCGTGGCCTCGGGCCACGGG
>CBFCZM010000207.1:0-5379 GCA_965602565.1 uncultured Anaerolineae bacterium | reverse complement strand
TCCTGGAGCACCGTCTGTCGTTGCCCCTACTGATCTCATCGATGACGGGCGGTACGGCCCGCGCAGGCCAGATCAACGAGATCCTGGCGGAAGCCGCGCAGGAGGCTGGGATCGGAATGGGCCTGGGCTCAACTCGGGCGGTGCTGGAGCGTCCCGAGGCTGCCTGGACCTTCCAGGTCCGGAAGTACGCGCCGGACATTCTGCTCTTTGCAAACCTTGGCGCCGTACAGCTGAATTACGGATATGGACTGGACGACTGCCGGCGCCTCGTCGATCTAGCAGAGGCCAACGCCCTGTGCCTGCACCTCAACCCGCTTCAAGAGGCACTGCAACCCGAGGGGGACACGCGCTTCGATGGCCTGCTGCGCGGCATCGAAGCAGTCTGCCGGGGACTCTGCGTGCCCGTGGTTGTGAAGGAAGTCGGCTGGGGCCTCTCCAGGCACGTCGCCCGGCAGTTGATCGATGCCGGCGTCGCCGCACTGGATGTCGCCGGTGCTGGCGGCACTTCCTGGAGTCAGGTCGAGTATTACCGCCAGGAGAACGAGGCGGGCCGCGAGATCGCTGCGAGTTTCAGAGAGTGGGGGATCCCTACCGCGACATCACTCCGCATCGTCCGCGAGGCGGACGCGGTTATCCCCCTGGTTGCCAGCGGGGGTCTCAAGACCGGTATCGACATCGCCAAGTGCATTGCGCTGGGGGCCGACGTTGCGTCGCTCGCGGGCGTGATGTTGCGCGCAGCGGCGGAGTCCCGGGAGGCGCTACGGGAGCGCATCCAGATCCTGCGCCAGCAGCTGGCCATCGCGATGTTTGCCACCGGGTCCGCACGTCTGAGCGATCTGCGGACGGCGGAACTCATCAGCGCCGAAACCTGAGCATTCGGAGAGCAACGTGGATCCGCTGAAGAAATACCTACCTGACCTTGAATCCGAGATGCGCCGGCTCGTCACGTCACACACGGCAGGACCCGACCTGATATACGGGATGATGCGCTATCATCTCGGCTGGGTGGACCGTGACTTCCAACCCATGGATCTGCCCGCCGGCAAGCGCATCCGCCCTATGATCCTTCTGCTGGTGAGCGAAGCCCAGGGCGGCAAGCTGCAGCAAGCACTGCCCGCAGCTGCCGCCATCGAGCTGCTCCACAACTTCACTCTCATCCATGATGACATCGAGGATGGTGACAAGCTCCGGCGCGGGCGCCCCACCCTCTGGTCGATCTGGGGAAAGCCACAGGCCATCAACGCCGGCGACGCCATGTTCGCCATCTCCTACCGGGGGTTGTTGAGCCTTCCGGACCGCAGTGTCTCCGCAGCCTGCACCGTGGCGGCCGCGCAGTGCTACACAGAGGCAGTGATCCACATCACCGAAGGGCAATGTCGTGATATCGCATTTGAGACCGATGGCCAGGTCAACGGAACCCAGTACCTGGCGATGATCTGCGGCAAGACGGCGGCCCTGCTCGGAGTGGCAGCTGAGATGGGCGCCATCATCGCCGGTGCCCCCGATGCGCATCGCGCTGCTCTGCGAGAGTTTGGCGAGTCATTGGGTAGAGCTTTCCAGATGCGCGACGACCTGCTGGGGCTCTGGGGCGACCCGGAGAAAACCGGCAAGCCTGTGGGGTCCGATCTGGTGAAGCGGAAGAAAACGCTGCCGATTCTGCACGGCATCCGGTCGAGCGCCGCCTTCAGAGATATGCTGGCCGGTGAGGGTCTTGCCGAGACAGGCATCCAGACAGCCTTGGCGGAACTGGAGAGCTGCGGCAGCCGCGCCTACACCGAAGCACGAGCACGGCACTTCCACGATCGAGCACTCTCAGCTCTGCAGAGCTCCGGCGGGACCGGGTTCGCTCAGGGGGCGCTGCACACGTTGGCCGAACGTCTCCTAGGCCGTCAGGCCTAGCGAGGCCGTCACGCCTAGCGAGGCCGTCACGCCTAGCGAGGCCGTCAGGCCCGGCAAGAGTTGTGGCTACGTCAGTCCATCACTTCTGCGAGGCCCAAGAACGTCAGGTCCAGCTCACGCAGCTCGGCCACAGCGTCCGCCAGCGGATAGGACTCGAGCTTGTTCCCGCGCAGTGCCACCATATTCCCGCTTTCGCCCTCCAGGATCCGGTCAGCTGCGAAGGCGCCCATCCGTGTGGCCAACAGCCGATCGAACGCCGAGGGGCGACCGCCACGCTGAACGTATCCCAGAACCGTCACCCGCACCTCAAAGCCCAGATCGTCCGTATGTGCACTCAGATACTCCGCCACCGCCTGGGTGCCCGGCTCCCAACCTTCCGCGATCACCATGATGCAATGATGCTTCCCACGGGTATAGGCATCAACGACCTCATCGGCGATCTTCTCAACCGAAGGGCCCTTGCGCTCCGGTACCAAGATCATCTCGGCGCCGCCTGCCAGTCCACTCGCCAACGCCAGATAGCCGCAGTCACGCCCCATCACCTCGATCAGGAAGGCGCGTCGGTGGGACGATGCCGTGTCCTTGATGCGATCAATAGCATCGAGGATCGTGTTGAGCGTCGTGTCGACGCCGATCGACCGCTCGGTCCCGGACACATCATTGTCGATAGATGCCGGAACCCCGAAGGTCGGGAATCCCATCTCGTGCAGCTTCAGGGCCCCGGTTAGCGACCCATTGCCGCCGATCACAACCAGCCCCTCGATACCCCGCTGGCACATATTGCGAATGGCCGTGCGGCGCACCTTGACGTCCTTGAACTCCGGGCAGCGCGCGGTGCCCAGGAACGTTCCTCCCATACCCATGATGCCGCCAACATCCCGGCTGGAGAACCGCGACATCTCACCGCTGGTCAGCCCACGGAATCCCCATCGGACGCCGTGGACGTCAACGCCTTTGCTGAGCGCCTGGCGCGTCACCGCACGAATACCGGCATTCAGCCCAGGACCGTCCCCACCACTCGTCAACACTGCAATTGCCTTCATCCCAGACCTTTCCTAACTGGCCTTGGCCCTCATCTTCAGTCAGCGTTCTCACTATCGTGTCAATTCTAGCCCGCTCAGCGCACGTGGCAAACCGATCACTCATTGACTTCGGGCTGGCCAGGCTATAATTGAGCACATGTCGGACCAGGGAGGGCGAACCGGAATGGAGAATCTCAAAGCATCGATGGTGTCACAGATAAGGACCGCCCAGACGCCGGCCGAGGAGCTGCGCCAGCTCCTGACCCGCCTGGAGGGTCACGTCGGCAAGATTGGCTACAGGCAAGGGGCTGCAGCGGCAGAGATACTCGGCCTCCTCGATCAGGCTGACGCCCTGATCGAGCAGATCACCACCACCGGCGGCGATCTCTCCGCCGAGAACGCTCGCCTCAACACGATCACGCAGCAATTCGACAGGAAGAAAGCCACCTTCCTCAAGGAGATCGGCGGTGCCGAAGCGCTGCAGCAGTTGCGTGCCGCGCGTGTGCCCGAGGAGGACCATTGGTGGTGGCGTGCCGATGTGCTTCTCGCGGAGGAGCGCCGGCTGCACCGTACCCGTCTCCTACAGCGCGCGGGCCTCGCGACCCTTGTGCTGATCGTCCTGGCCAGCCTGTACACGCTGTTCCTGGCCCCGGATGAGGCAACCCGAGAGCGTTACCGGCACGAACAGGATGCAGAAAGCGCGCTCATCGATGCGAATCTGGCAGCAGCCCTGGCCGAGGTCGACCTGGCCCTGTCCTATTCCCCCGACGACGGCGAGCTGCTGATCCTCAAAGGAGTCGTGCTCGAACTGCAAGGAGAGACAGCGCAGGCGCAGGCACTGTACGACCGGGCGCAGGTGCTGCTGGGTGAAGCACAGGACTTCCTCGCCCTGCGGGCCCAGAGCAATATGCTTGCCGGCCGCGGCGATCTTGCCCTTGCGGACGCTCAGACAATCATCGAGCTGGACCCGGGCTCGGCCCTGGGGTACTTCATCGCAGGCAATGCCAACCTGTCACTGGGGAACACCTATGAGGCCGTTGGCAACTACGAGCGCGCCTCAGAATTGGCCGACGCCGCGGGGCAGACCGAGCTCCAGGGCATGATCAGGGTTCAGCTTGCGAACGTCATGGTGATGCTGCAGGCACCCGATTTCGGAGCCGATACGGAACCAGCGGAGTAGCCCGCCGCGGCATCAGAGCTTGCCCTCGAAGCGGGCTTCACCCCACGCATACCTGCCCATCCGGCCGTCTGCCTTCCGCGTAGGGCGAAGTGGCACTTCGCCCCTCTGCGGTACCCACGATGCAAGGACAGCCCCGGGCAGACAGTCGAGCCAACAGCTTGTCCTCGTGGAAGGGAGAGCAACCTACACGAGACGGCTGCATTCGCGCGCAGCGTGTGCGCGCGAACATAGTATCTACAAGAACGGAGCACGCCACCTGGGCGAAAGCCCAGATGGCGTGCAATCATCTCTCCACACCGACGCGTGGCAGCTACCGCGCCATCCAGCCTCCATCAACCAGCACAATCGCCCCGTTCAGATAGTCGGAGGCCCCCGACGCCAGAAAGACGCTCACCCCCTTGAAGTCATCGGGAGTGCCCCAACGCCCCGCCGGAATGCGCTCCAGGATCTGCCGGAAGCGCGTGGGATTGTCGCGCAGCGCCTGCGTGTTGTCCGTGGCAATGTAGCCCGGTGCAATCGCATTCACGTTCACACCGTGAGGCGCCCACTCGTTGGCCAGCGCCTTGGTTAGCTGGCCGACGCCCCCCTTGCTGGCCGCGTAGCCGGGGACGGTGATCCCGCCCTGGAACGTCAACAGCGAGGCCGTGAATATGATCTTGCCCTTGCCCCGCGCCACCATATCCTTGCCGAACTCCCGCGCGAGCACAAACTGCGCCGTGAGGTTCACTTCCAGGACCGTGTCCCAATAGTCGTCGGGATGCGCCGCAGCGGGTGCGCGCAGGATCGTGCCCGCGTTGTTGACCAGGATATCGATCACCGGACACTCCTGCTTCACGGCCTCAACGAACCCGTAGACAGCCTGGCGATCGGCAAAATCGCACTGATAAGCCTTGAAGCTGCGCCCCAGAGCCGTGACCTCGCCCTCGACCCGGCTCCCGGAGAGCTCTAGTGACTTGCTGACGCCGATGATGTCGGCACCGGCCTCTGCCAAGCCAACGGCGATCCCCATCCCGATGCCGCGGCGACATCCTGTCACCAGCGCGGTCCTGCCCTCAAGGCTGAATCGTTCGAGAATACCCATAGTCTCGTCTCCTTACGTTGCCACGTCAATGAGAACTTTCATCGCGTTGCCGCCCTGCTCGAGCTCGGTGAGCGCATCCTTCAGCCGCTCCAACGGATACGTGCCCGTGATCAGCAGGTCCAACGGCAGTGTGTCCCCCGAGGCCAGCTTGATGGCCTTCTTGAAATCCCGACGCTCGTAGACCCGGGCACCGCAGA
>CBFCZM010000206.1:0-5531 GCA_965602565.1 uncultured Anaerolineae bacterium | reverse complement strand
CCGAGTGGAGCATTGAGGCGATGCGCGCCGGCAAGCACGTCCTCTGCGAGAAGCCGCTGGCGATGGACGCAGCGGAGGCCCGCGAGATCCAGGCGGTGCGCGATGAGACCGGGATGTTCTGCATAGAGGCCTTCGCCTACCGCTTTAGCCCGGCGGTCGCCAAGGCGTTTGAGATCGTGCGCTCGGGCGTGCTGGGCGAGCTGCGCTCCATGCACACGGTGTCGACATATCTGATGGCCAAGCCGTATGACCCGACGAACGTCCGCTTGCGGGCCGAGATCGGCGGCGGCGCGCTCTATGATATGGGCTGCTATGCGATCAACGCGCAGCGGATGCTGGCGGGGCGTGAGCCACTGATGGTGTCGGCAACGATGCAGTCGTCCGCGCGATTCGACGTAGATATGGCGGGCGCGGCAACGCTTGACTTCGGGCAGGGCTTGTTGGGTACGCTCCAGTGGGGTTTCACGGCGCCACACGGTGCGCCGTTCAGCGTCGTGGGCAAGCAGGGCAAACTTACCGGCACTTACGGTTGGGGGGCGCCCGAGGGCAAGCCGGCGATGGTGCTGGTAATCGGAGACGCGATCGAGGAGATCTTCGTCGAGCGGGCGAATGACTACACCGGCGAGGCCCAGGACCTGAGCGAGGCCGTGCGCGGTGTGCACGAGCCGGTCTATGCGTGGGAACCTCTGGACGCCAACATGCGCGTCATTGATGCGTGCTACCGGTCACATATGACCGGCTGCTCGGAGAAGGTCTAGGCATTGCCCCAACACGCTCGACATAGCACCTCCTGGAGGAGACTATGCGGATCTTGATCATCGGAGGAACAGGCAACATCAGTACGGCGACGACGCGCGTCCTTGTCGACCGCGGCGACGATGTGGTGCTCTACAATCGTGGCAGGAGCGTCGCCGCTATCCCCGCCGGCATCACGACGATCACCGGCGATCGTTACAACCACGCCGCCTTTGAGACGCAGGTGGCGGAGGCCGGGACGTTTGACTGCGTTATCGACATGATCGGCTACCATTCGGAGGACGTCCGGAGCCTGGTGCGGGCGTTTGCCGGGCGCATCGAGCAGTTGATCTTCTGCAGTACGGTGGACGTCTACACCAAACCCGCCGCGCAGTACCCCATCTTCGAAGATGCCGAGCGCAACGCGTCACCCGAGTTTCCCTACGCATACAACAAGGTCCTCTGCGAGAATATCCTGCTGGAAACAGCGGCCCGCGGCGGTTTTGCGCTGACCATCATCCGTCCGGCACAGACGTACAACGATGGGCAAACTCCGCTCCCGCTGATCGGGCCGGGCACCGCCTGGCTCAGGCGTGTCCGCGAAGGGAAGCCGATTATCGTCCTGGGGGACGGCACCTCCTTCTGGGGCGCCGCACATCGCGATGATGTAGGCCCGACGTTCGCAGCCGCAGCCGGCAATCCCGTGGCCTTCGGGAGAGCCTACAACGTGACGGCTGAGGAGACCTTCACCTGGGAGCAGATGTACCAGGTGGCCGCCGACGTGATGGGGGCGCCTGCCATCAACTTCGTGCACATCCCGACCGACCTGCTCTACCGTATGGCGCCCGAGGCGGCGGAGTGGTCCAAGGTTAACTTCCACTTCAACAATATCTTCGATAACAGTGCGGCCCGAGCCGACTTGGCCTATCGCTACACCATTCCCTGGGCCGAAGGAGTCCGCCGGATGGTCGCCTGGCACGATGCCAGGGGCACGACCGATGACGCCGTCGACGATCCGCTGTACGACCAGATCGTCTCAGTCTGGCGCGAGGCGGCTGCACAGGCAGTCCAGGCCTTCGCCGAAACCGAGGCTTGAGGGGAGAAACCAATGCAGCGCCTGAAAACTGCCGACAACCGGCGGTTCTTGGCATATCAGGACGGGCGTCCCTTCTTCTATCTGGGCGATACCGCCTGGGAGTTGTTCCATCGTCTCGGCCGCGAGGAGGCGGATCTCTACCTGGAGGATCGCGCTGCGAAGCGCTTTACGGTCATCCAGGCAGTGGTCCTGGCCGAGCGGGACGGTCTGGTTGAGCCCAACCCTTACGGCCACCTGCCGCTGCGGGATATTGACCCGGCGGGACAATCCCCGTTGAAACCCAATGAGCCCTATTTCCAGCACGTCGACACTATCGTGCGGAAGGCGGCCGACCTGGGGCTGTTCATCGGCATGCTGCCCACGTGGGGGGATAAGTGGAACCGGAAGTGGGGCGTCGGGCCGGAGATCTTCAAGCCGGACAACGCCTACGCCTACGCGCTATGGCTCGGCAAACGGTATGCCGACGCGCCGATCATCTGGATCTTGGGGGGCGACCGCCCCGTCGAGGATGCTCAGCACCGGGAGACCGTGAGCGCGATGGCCCAGGGTCTCAAAGAGGGCGATGGCGGTGTACACCTGATGAGCTTCCATCCCAGCGGCGGGCATACCTCTGCGGACTATTGGCCCGATGCAATGTGGCTGGATTTCAACATGCTGCAGTCGGGGCACACGCGCAACCAGAACAATTACAGCCGCGTCGCTGCTGACTACGCGCGCACACCGGTGAAGCCGTGCATGGATGCGGAGCCGGCCTACGAAGACCATCCCTCCTCATTCGATCTGAACGACGGCTATCTGGATGATTACGATGTGCGCAAAGGGCTCTACTGGGGGCTGTTTGCCGGTGCGTGCGGCCACACCTACGGCTGCCACGACATCTGGCAGATGTGGCAGGAAGGGCGCGATCCGGCAACCTTCACCCGTTCGCCGTGGTACAAAGCGCTGCACTTGCCGGGTTCGGCCCAGGTCCAACACGCACGGGCCTTGTTGGAGTCCCGACCTTTCTTCACGCGTATCCCGGATCAGTCGCTTGTCGTGTCCGATATCGGCGAGGGGACGCATCACGTGCAGGCCACGCGTGATGCTGATGGCAGCTACGCGTTGGTCTATCTCCCCTCTTGCCAGCCGGTGACCGTCGATCTGGAGAGACTCTCCGGAGAGATGCTCAACGTGACCTGGTACGATCCGCGCACCGGCGAGGCCCGTCCTGCCGGCCAGGTGACTCGCTGCCGACAGCAGTCGTTTACACCGCCCACGGTGTGGCCGGACTGGGTGTTGGTGCTGGACGATGCGGCCCGCAGGTACCCGGTGGCGGGAAGGCCCGCGCTCTAGGTGCTGAGCCCGGTGCAAGACACCGGGCGACAGGCAGAGTAACCACGAATCACGCGAATCTTCACGAATGGGATGGCGCGTCTCTATGCCTATGATACAGTCAGATGAGCTGCGCTGGCGCATAGCGGCTCATGCTCCGGCACCCCCGATACCATTTTGCTCCGCTGAGGAGCTCACTTACAGGAGGAGTCGCACAGTGTTACTCAGCCAGCAACCGAGGCCGGATGCTGGCTGAGCGTTTTGGTCACGAACGCGCGACTTCTGCGTTCGGGGTTGACGATCCGCTCCGCCCGTGCCATAGTTGAGGCGGACGCACACACTGTCGTGATGCTGACAGTGGTTCTCGGTTCGTCATCTGGACGAAGAGCTGAGATGGTGCCGGCTCATAGGAGTTAAGTATGACACATGTTGCTTATCCTGGGATACAGCGCGAGGCCTATATCTCCATCGATGTTGAGACCTCCGGGCCCAATCCCAGTGACTACGATCTTCTCTCCATCGGCGCATGCCTTGCCGAGGACATGGACCAGGGCTTCTACATCGAGCTTCAGCCGGTGACCGGCAACGCGATTCCCGGTACTCTGGCGATCTCGGGCCTGTCCCTGGAGATGCTTTCTGAGACGGGTGTCCGTCCGGCGACCGCGATGGCTCGGTTCGAGCTCTGGCTTCACGAGGTCGTGCCGCAGACGCATCGGCCTATCTTCGTTGCCCTGAATGCACCCTTTGACTGGATGTTTGTTGCGGACTACTTCCACCGCTTCCTACGCCGCAATCCCTTCGGCCATAACGCGCTGGATATCAAGGCGTTCTATATGGGGTTGGTCGGTGCCAATTGGGCGCAGACGTCCATGCGCTATCTGTCGGCGCGTTACCTTGGTGGGCGCAAACTCACGCACAATGCGCTGCAGGATGCCCGGGATCAGGCCGAGGTCTTCTGCCACATTCTGCAGGAGGCCCGGTCGCGGTTCGGATCAGCCGCTCCGGGGTAGTTGATCTGGCTGTGAGGCGTTCTGGGAACGCTGTTGGTTCCGTAGTGTCAGGTTGTTGTATCTGGTGTCCCGCAGGTTTCAGGAGGCATGCTATGAGTGACGTGGATGACCGAAGAGCTAGTCTGAACAGGATTATCGAGTCGGCGCAGCAGCTGGGCGTGGAGATGGACGAAGAGGAAGCGCTGCAGTGGCTTGCCGCCATTGCCTCAATGCAGACAGAGACGGACGTGGTGATGGACGAGGAAGTCGGCGTCTACGGGCACCGGGTGACGATGCTGGACTTCAGTCCTCAACGGCTGGCGCGGTTCCGCGCTATCGGTAAGCTGGTCGAGTTCGAGGATCAGCCGGGCGTGGTGGAGACCGCGCTGGCACTGTCAGGATCTGCAGCGCAATCCAAGATCCAGAGTTACCCCGGCGATGCGGACTACTTCGAGCGTGTCAACATCATTGCAGATACGCGAGAAGCAGCGTGCCGCATTCTGGGTGAGATCATGCGCGAAAAAGCGCTGAGCACCCTGAAGGGTGGGATGTACCAACTCATCGAGGTGAAGCTCAGCTCTTACCCCTGCAACGTTCTGCGAGACGGTCGTCTGCACACAGCCGGCTCACCTATCTCTTGGTCAGCTGCCGATGTCGAAGCCGGCGAGATCCAGGGCACCGGCGATGACGGCGAGCCGCTGGCGCTCAAATGGGAGGACATGGCCCAGGATCCGGGATGGTGCAAGCTGGACTGGGTGATTGCCGACCCTGTCTCGGGCACGCTGGGCAACGCCAGCAATATGCTGGATGTCACATGGGAGGCCCCGGATGGGTCGATCACGCCGCTGGATGGCTATCTCGACCCCTATTTTCAGGAGGTCTATCTGCAGGCGGAGTCGGTGCCGCTCTTTTCGAAAGTGGTCAAGCACGTCTCGTCTGACGCGCTTGATGACTACGTCGGCCAGCTGGAAAACGAGGTACAGAAGTATGTCAGCAAGGATCCGGTCAACTATGGGAAGGCTGCCAAGAGGATGTACAACATCTTCCGGCTGTCAGGCTCCTATGTGGAGGCTGCGTTCCTCCGCGAGCTCTTCGACGAGCCGACGACGCTGCTGTACCAGATCCACAGCCTGATCCGTACGATTGATGATGCGGTGCTGCCGGGATCCGGCATCTCGCTGAGCCAGATTCTGTCTCACGCGGATCAGCTGATCCTGCAAGTCGTGGATGCGCTTGAGGGTGAACAAGAGACCGAGATCGTTCGCCACCTGCTCCGGCTGCGCAGCAGCCTGAGCCAGGAAGGAGATCGGGAAAGGCTAAGTGCCGCGTCCGATGCGGCGCGCGCCGAGGTCATCAATATCGTAAACAACTTCTTCTACGAGAAGTTGACGGCAATGCCA
>CBFCZM010000205.1:0-5534 GCA_965602565.1 uncultured Anaerolineae bacterium | reverse complement strand
ATCGCCGGCTCCAAGGCTCAGACCTTCGACAGAGTCCTGGCATCCCTGGGCATTCCGGGCGTGGGCGGCACCGTGGCCACCACCTTGGTCGCCGCATTCCCCGCCCTGGAGGCTCTGGAATCCGCGCCACCGGAAGTCATCGCATCCGTGGAAGGTCTCGGTCCCATCACCGCCCAGAACATCGTCAACTGGTTCGCACGTCCGCGCCATCAGGACATCGTCCACAAGTTGCGCAGGGCCGGGCTCAAGCTTGCGTCCGCACACGAACCTGCGCCGGACCAGGGGGCGGAGCCTTTCGCAGGGCTCACCTTTGTCATCACGGGCACGCTGTCCCGTCCCCGCAACGAGCTGAAACAATGGATTACAGCGCGGGGCGGTAGACTAACGAGCTCGGTCAGCGCCAAGACGAGCTATCTGGTTGCCGGTGAGAATGCCGGCAGCAAGCTCACGCGCGCCCACGAACTGGGAACCCCCATCCTGAGCGAGGATGACCTCTGCCAACTGCCTGAGACCTTGGGGTAGCCGCGCATCCTCCAGGGAGAAGGCCCCGTGCGACGCGGCCCGATCCAGCCCCATCGTGCGGCACACGACACGACTCATCGGATTCAGCTTCCGTGTCGGACTGGGGCACCACCGATGCTCCTCCCAGACCAGGCGGCGACGAGGGCGTCAATAGCACCGGTCGCGCTCCAGCAGCTGTACGAGACCAGACAACGGATGCAGGAACTCCCCGGCGTCCTCAAGCCACCGCTGCACTTTGGGCGCCAGGGGCACAGGCTTCTTCGCTGGCGTGCATGGCAGCCCGGGGCGGACGCCAGATACGCTACGCATGACGTGCGGCCAGGGACCTGCGATGCCCATCACCAGTGTATCTCCCTCGCAGGAGATGCACTGGACGTCCTGAGCAGACCTCAGGCGTGGCCCAACGCGAGTCAAAGCTCCGCCTTCCACGCTTCAGGCGGATCACGCCTGATCTGGCTCAGACTGAGCGAACTCAGAGCACCCGCCGCTCTGGGGCTACGCCGCCGATCTCCTCAGCAAAGGACACAATGCGCACGCATCTGGCAATTGGACCCTTCGCTTCGCTGAGGAAATGGGCTTACCTCGTGCTATAGCCGCCTGAGCCGCGCGATCCTCGCCCGACAACACTGATCGGAGTGACGATCCCCGCGCCCATCGTTCCAGAGGTGTGTGCCCTGTGTAGCACGCTTTGACAAGACGCAGAACCGTCTATCATGGGATATCAGATGCTCGAGCGGAGGAGGTAGTATGAGCTTGTTCGGACAGAGTTCAATGGGCTCGCCTATCCAGGCACACCGGGTCGCGGTAGCCAACCACGTACAGTGGGTCGAGGGCAATCTGGAAACGCTGGGCGATCCGCACAACTACGTCAACCAGGAAGACCAATCCGTCTTCACCATCAGTGACGCCCACGTCGCCCCGTGGTCCTTCACAGGTCTCCCGAACAGCCAGCCCCCGACAATCATCGTGGCCAAAGACAACGTGCAGATGCTGTTCTTCCAGGAGGAGACATCCCGAGAGACGTTCCGAGAGGCGATCCACACCGAAACCTTAATATTCAGTCTGCCCCTGGCTGTGATCCGCGGCAACGTCCCGTTCCTGAGTGAGGCCAAGCTCCACAACTTCCTGGACTTCTCGAAGGGCAGGTTCGTGCCGGTGACAAATGCGCGCATCCACTACTTGGCGGGCAGCACCGTGACCACGCCTGCACAGGCAGACCTGCTCTATATCAACCGCTCTCTGGTGCAGAGCTACGTCCCAGCCTAGCCGGAGTTATGCAGACACCTGACGGGTGCGAATGCCCTTACTACTACCTCAACGCGCACCGCACTACCCGAGTACACGAACTATGCCATCTTCTGGAGGGCACAGCCGACGCAGCGCATTGGGAATCGCAGCTGTGCTCGTCCTGTGAGGTGCCGGACATCAAGATGGCCAACCGGTGCCAGAACATGGTGCTGCACGCGCGCATCGGCAGACGCCCCGGGCGTTTCTGGGAGCACAAACGTATGCTGATCTATGCCACCTGCCTGCGGAGCGGAGGCGTGGTGAGAGATCCTATGGTAGGTTGCGGCCAATGCCATGTCCCGCTCACATTCGTTGTCTGTGAAGACCCGGGCACAGAGGAACCCAAGGAGGAGTCCCAGTGAGCAACCCAATCACAGTCGGCGTCATCGGCGGCTCCGGTCTGTACCGGATGCGCGGCTTGGGATCCGTGCGCGAAGTTGAGGTAACGACGCCATTCGGCCCCCCTAGCGATGCCATCATCACCGGCGAAATCGACGGCGTAGCTGTCGCCTTCCTGCCGCGTCATGGACGTGGCCACGTCCATATGCCAACCGAGATCCCCTATCGGGCCAACATCTATGCCCTGAGGAGCCTGGGAGTTCAGGTCATCATCAGCGTTTCTGCGTGCGGTTCCCTCCGCGAGCAGATGCGGCCCGGTGACGTCGTGATCCCCGACCAGGTCTTTGATTTCACCAAGCTGCGCGGGAGCAGCTTCTTCGGTGAAGGTCAGGTGGCACATATCTCTGTGGCGGATCCATATTGCCCTGAGCTCTCGGCACGCGTGGCAGATGCTGCGGCATCTGCCTTGGCGGATGGCGCCGAGGGTTCGAGCGGACGCGTACACCGCGGTGGCACGTTCATCGCCATTGAGGGCCCAAGATTCAGCACGAAAGCGGAGAGCCGCGTCTTCCGCGCGTGGGGCATGGACATCATCGGCATGACCGTGTGTCCAGAAGTCTTCCTCGCCCGAGAAGCCGGTATCTGCTACGCGACAATGGCCCACGTCACCGACTTCGACGTCTGGCACGAATCAGAAGAAGCCGTTACTGTCACTATGGTGATCCGCCAGCTCAATGCGAACCTGGAGCTGGCACAGGAAACCCTGCGCTGCCTCATACCCCAACTACCGGGATCTGACCGCCTGTGCAGATGTGCCGGTAGCCTAGCGACCGCGTTGATCACCGATCCGGCCCGCGTCCCTGCGCAGACCAAGGAACGGCTGGCACTGCTAACAGGGCCAGACACTGCGGATGCGTAAGCTGTTCGGATCTTCCGGGACCGCCGGAGTGGCCGATACTCCCCGAGTGCGGGTAGCACCGTTAGGGTGGCAATATCACACCAGCGCCTGAATCTATGGGTACACAGCCAGTTCGCCCGCCTATTCACCGGCGAGAGCTATCCAGGAAAAGCGTGAGCATCCTACTTGCGGTGCTTGCAGAGCTATTTATGATCTGTGGCGCCGTCACTCTGTACCTCACACCGTACCCCGTTAGCCTCACCGTCTGGCACCTGGCGGCCATCCTCGGAGGCTGGAACCTGGCGTGGCTGGGCAGCGCCTGGCTCCTTCACAGGCGCCTGACGGACTTCGATACGCTGATCCTCCTGCTGGCTGCACTGCTGACGGGCTGGGGCCTGATCATGCAGACACGCCTCGCACCGGCGATGATCTACAGGCAGGTGCTCTGGCTGCTGATCGGCTGCGGCGTCATGTGCGCGGTCGCGCTGCCCCCGGGATTCACGCGCATTCTGCGCCGGTACCGGTATACACTGCTGACCAGTGGGATTCTACTCCTGGGAGCGACGCTCATCTTGGGCGTCAACCCGTCAGGCTATGGGCAGAAGCTATGGCTTGGGGCGTTTGGCTTCTACATGCAGCCCTCAGAACCCCTCAAGTTACTCGCGGTCATCTATCTGGCAGCCTACCTCGCGGAGAAGCGCGATCTTCCGGCGATAAGGGCGGCAGGACAGCGCATATGGTGGATCATTCTGGGGCCAATGCTGGTGATGGTTTGCCTGGCACTGCTACTTCTGGGCTGGCAGCAGGACCTGGGTGCTGCGCTGCTCTTCTATTTCACTTTTGTCACGATGATCAGCCTGGCCTGGGGCAAGTGGCGATACAGCCTGTTGAGTGTCGTTTTATTCATCCCTGTGGGGATAGCCGGGTACATGCTCTCCACCAGAGTTGCGCTGCGGGTGAGCATTTGGCTAGATCCCTGGGGTCCGGAGCAGGCCAATCGGGCCTTCCAGATCCTCCAATCACTCTTCGCCTTTGGTGCCGGTGGGCTGATGGGCCAGGGACTAGGGCAGGGATCTCCGGGTCTCATCCCTGCCGTCCATACAGACTTCGTCTTCGCAGCCCTGGTGGATGAGTTCGGCCTTGCCGGAGGGCTGGCGCTGCTCATGCTCATCGCGGCCCTGATCTATCGCGGCATCCGGCTTGCTCAGAAATCGACCTCCGATTTCGAATCCCTGCTGGCCGGCGGCGTCGCCGCGCTCATTGCCATACAGACGTGGGTCATCACGGGCGGCAACGCCAAACTGATTCCCATCACCGGTGTGACGTTGCCATTCCTGAGCCATGGGGGATCGTCGTTGGTGACGATGCTCGCCGCCACCGGATTGCTGATCAATCTCTCAACACCCCACCCTCGGCCCCTGGCCCTGTCATTGGCACCAGCACGGAACCAGCCGCTCCGCCAGACAGCGGCCAGCCTCGGGCAGGGACTGCTGCTACTCCTGGGCTCCATCGCCGTCACGACCGGCATCTGGGCGGTGGCCCGCGCTGATGATCTCCGTGTGCACCCCACGAATCCCAGGTACGTGCTCTCTGAAGCGCGCATCCGGCGGGGCCGCATCTTCGACCGCAACCGGGTTGTCCTCGCAGACATCATTGTCGACGAGGAGGGCTATGTTACCCGCACCTATCCTGTACCGGAGGCTGCTGCTGCCGTCGGCTACGCGACCATCGAGTACAGCACGGCTGGTATTGAGGCAGCCTGCGACGCCCGTTTTCGGGGTGACGTCAACCGCACAGCGTGGGGCAACCTGACGGACGAACTACTACACGTCGACCCGGTGGGACGCGACGTGCGACTTACGCTCGCTGCGGAGCTGCAGATCGCTGCCCAGCAGAGCCTGCAGGGACAGATCGGTGCAGCAGTTCTCGTCGATGCTCACACCGGGGAGATCCTGGCCCTTGCCTCGTCCCCGATCTACGATTCGGCTGCCGTGGTCGAGCAATGGTCGACGCTGCGTGATGCAGCAGATTCGCCCTTCCTGAACCGGGCTACGCAGGCACTCGCGCAGCCGGGCACCAGCCTGCAACCCTTTATCCTGGCATCCGCTCTGCAAGTCGGACTGGCCCAAACAGCGGCGGAACCGATCACACAGCCAGTTTCGTTCAATGGGCTGTCTGTCACGTGCAGGAGGATTCCTCAGACGAGTTCTTGGCAGGACACGCTCTCCGCTGGCTGCCCGTACCCCTTTGTGGACGCCGCAATCCAACTCGGCGCCGCCAGGTTCTCGGAGAGTCTGGAGCTATGGGGACTACTGGATGCCCCCAGTCTGGCACTCCCGACTGTGGCGTCTGATCTGTCGCTACCGTCGTTGGATACCGTTGCCGAAGCACTGGGTCAGGGAGAGCTCCTGGTGACGCCATTGCAGATGGTACAGGCGACCGCCGCCCTGGGCAATGAAGGCGTGCGCCCCACGCTCAGGATCATGGC
>CBFCZM010000204.1:0-5563 GCA_965602565.1 uncultured Anaerolineae bacterium | reverse complement strand
TCAACTGCGGGCTGCTTCATGGCACGCTGGGCCGTCTGGTTGTCGCGGCCCGTCCGACGACAGTGTCGTCTCTACGGACGGCTCACGCACGGAGCTAGATACAGCATCTCAGAGGCAAGCGTCAGCGGCGCAAGCGCCGGCGACGAAGGTTATCACGACAGCGAGGGCGGACACTTGAAGTCAAGTGTCCGCCCTCGCTTTATCGTTCAGGCGGAGAGGCAGGGATTCGAACCCTGGGTGGAGTTACCCCCACAACTGCTTAGCAGGCAGCCCCAATCGTCCGCTCTGGCACCTCTCCAGGTATTCAGCTGTTAAGTCAATGCCGGCCGGGCGCACCCAGATCCGCCCACGACATAGATCAGGCGGAGGGAGTGGGATTCGAACCCACGGTAGTCTTTCAACTACAACGGTTTTCAAGACCGTCGCCTTCGGCCGCTCGGCCATCCCTCCGAACAACCAAGCGCTGGAAGTATACCACGCGGGATGGTATTGTCAACGTCGGGAGCCCGGGGAGTTAGCGTATCCTCCAGGCGCGCCGGTCCTGCGACGAGTCGACACAGACCGTGGCTCTGCGATCTGCTCCCTCTCCTGTTCTGACGCGAGAGGGACGGGCACGTCTCCGTGCCCTGGGTGAGGGCGTGCCCTCTGTCGGAATCCGGGTGCGAGCGTAATCTGTCCACGCGCGGAATGGCTGGTCGCTGGTCCTGTGACCGGCGGGGGTTAGGCTTGTCCCTGCCCAATCTGGGGCGACCGTGGGGAGCACGCCCACGAAGAGGGCACCCACAAGGGGAGCCCCTACGAGAGGGGATTGTGTTTGCTTGGCACTTTGGCATGAGATTGTACCGCTTGGCCTTGCGCGATGTATGCGAACTCGGTACAATAGGCTTAGGACGCCGAAGGAGCCAGATATGACGACTGAGCAGCTCGAGATGACGGATGTGACCGTAGCGACACCCAACGAACAGGTGGGTGTTGAAGTCGTGCCACCGGAGATCGACCTGTATGAACCCTCGCTCTATCTGAACCGCGAGCTGAGTTTGCTGCAGTTCAACCGCCGTGTGCTGGATGAGGCCTTGCACGAAGGCCGTCATCCGCTGCTGGAGCGTGTGAAGTTCCTGTCGATTTTCTTCAACAACATCGATGAGATCTTCATGGTCCGTGTGTCCGGCCTCCGGCGCCAGCTTGCCGCGGGTGTTGTCGAGGCGCCGCCGGATGGGATGACGCCGTCTGAGGAGTTGGCGGCGATCCGTCGTGTACTGGGGCCGATGCTGGACATGGGGACGGCGTGTTGGCGCGACGATCTGCTTCCAAAGCTGGCTGCGGAGGGCATCAATGTCCTCAGTTACAGGCAGCTGAAGGGCAACCAGCGCCGGCTGCTGCAGCGGCACTTCGAGCGTGATATCTTCCCGGTGCTGACGCCGCTGGCGTTCGATCCCGGCCATCCCTTCCCGCACATCTCCAATCTGAGCGTGAACCTCGCCGTCGTCGTGCAAGAGCCGGGCAAGGGCCGGCGGTTCGCCAGGCTCAAGATCCCCGGCATTTTCCCGCGGCTGTTGCGCATCCCCGAGGAAGATCGCGCCGAGAGCTACACTGAGTCAGGGTTGGACTCCGTGGTGGATACCAACTTCGTCTGGATCGAGGAGGTGATCAGTGAGAACCTCGATATGCTCTTCCCCGGCCTGAAGGTGGTGGCGGCCTATCCCTTCCGCATCACGCGCGACGCCGACCTGGAGATTGAGGAGGATGAGGCATCGGATCTTCTCTCCTCCATCGAGGAGAGCGTGGGGATGCGGCAGTTTGGCTCTGCCGTGCGGCTGGAGGTCCACGAGGCCATGCCGCGCAGTATCCGCAATATCCTGCTGGACAACCTCGGGATCGCACCGTACCTCCTCTACACATTTGACGGCCCGGTTGGGCTGGCGCACATAATGCAGTTGACGGGCGTGCGCGCGCCAGAGTTGCAGGATGTGCCCTTCATCCCGCACACATCACGGCTGCTGTCCAACGGCAGGAGCATCTTCGCGGCGATTCGGCGCAGGAAGGACATCCTGCTCTACCATCCGTACGATAGTTTCACACCGGTGGTGGACTTCCTGTTGGAGGCCGCGCGTGACCCGCAGGTGTTGGCTATCAAGCAGACGCTCTACCGCGTTGGTCCCAACGCCCCCGTGGTTTCCGCGCTTCTGGAGGCCCGCGAGAACGGAAAGCAGGTGGCCGTGCTGGTGGAGCTCAAGGCGCGGTTTGATGAGGAGAACAACATCGTCTGGGCCAAGGCCCTGGAGCACGCGGGGGTGCATGTCATCTATGGCCTCGTCGGATTGAAGACTCACGCCAAGGCCTGCATGGTCGTGCGCCGTGAACCCGATGGGATGGTGCGCTATGTGCATATGGGCACGGGCAACTACAACGCCACCACCGCCCGGACCTACAGCGATCTGGGCTACTTCACGATTGATCCCGAGATCGGCGCGGATGTGGCGGATCTCTTCAACGCGCTGACCGGCTATTCCCGCAAAGTCGAGTATCGCAAGCTCCTGGTCGCCCCCGAGGACATGCGCGATGGGATTGTCGAGCGCATCGACCGCGAGATTGAGGCGCACCGGCAGCATGGGAATGGTTATCTAGCTTTCAAGATGAACCAGTTGGTGGACCCAGCTTGTATCAGGGCGCTCTACCGCGCTTCACAGGCCGGCGTCAAGATCGACCTGCAGGTGAGGGGCACCTGCTGTATTCGTCCCGGGCTGCCAGGCATCAGCGACCATATCAGGGTCACATCGGTTGTGGGGCGATTCCTTGAGCACCCGCGAATCTACTACTTCCAGAACAATGGCGCGGAGGAGATGCTGCTGGGCAGTGCCGATCTGATGCCGCGCAATCTGGACCGCCGCGTCGAGACGCTCTTCCCGATTGAGGATGAGGAGATGCTACGCGCGATTCGCGACAAGATCCTGCTGGTACATCTGCGGGACAACGTCCGATGCTGGCACTTGCTGCCCGACGGCAGCTATGAGCGTTGTGCGGTCACACCGGATGCCCCGGCGCTCAACTCACAGATGTGGATGGTCGAGCATCGGGGCATTTGGGACGGGGATGCGTGAGGGTGTGGCCCCCAAGCTGCACTTAGTCTTCTTTGCGCGTCCAGGTGCGCAGCATCAGCCGGATCATCCGTGAGAGCTGCTGATCGGAGAGCCACACGGCAAGCTGGCTCCGTGGGGGGGGGGACCCGCCAGGCAAAGTGACTCCTGCACGCTGGGTGATGAGGTGCACGAATCGCGAGCGCCAGGGCTCGCTCAGTGCGTCAATGCGGTCCACCAGGTGATACCCGTGTCTGAGGTCGGTGGTTGAGTCGATGAAGCGGGGATCGTAGGATAGCGGACGCTCGGCTGAGATCTGGTCTAGAGTGCGGGGGGGGCTTGCCTCCACCGAGGTAGAAGTACACGTAGATCCAAGACCGCGCATTGTCAGTGTTGTCGTTGTCATGCAAGCTCTCCTGTCCATAGTGCGTCAGCCGACCTGCCAAGTGATCCTAGTATAACCTGCATCACGCCGCGTGAGATTACGCCCAGGTTACAGGGCTGTTAATCTGGAGCAGGGCGACAGCACAACGCGCCGGACATCACGTCCGGCGCGTCGGTGTTGGTTGCTGAGCTACAGGGCTGCGGTGATGGCGGTCTTGAGTGCGTCCGTTACCTCGTCGATGGGCTTGTTGCCGTCGACGTTGACCAGGGAGCCCTTGTTACCGTAGTAGTCGATCAGGGGCTTGGTCTGTGCATCGTAGACCTCGAGGCGCCGGCGGGCGGTCGCTTCGGTGTCATCGTCGCGTTGGTAGAGTTCGGCGCCGCACCTGTCGCACACGCCCTCTTCCTTCGGGAGCTTGAACTCGATATGGTACGAGGCGCCGCAGTTCCGGCACAGCCGGCGACCGGTCACACGGCTGATCAGTTCTTGGGTGGGTACCTGGATGTTGAGCACGAGGTCGATGGTATTGTCGTTGTCGGCCAGGGCGACGTCCAGGGCTTCGGCCTGCGCCAACGTGCGCGGGAAGCCGTCCAACAGCGCGCCCCTGGCGCAGTCCTCACGAGTCAGGCGGTCCAGGACCATTGCGATGGTCACATCATCCGGGACCAGCTCTCCCTTGTCCATATAGACCTTGGCTTTGAGGCCGAGCCCGGTCTCGTTCTTAAGGTTGTAGCGGAAGAGATCGCCGCTGGCCACGTGCGGGAGCCCGAGGACTTCCTGCAGCCGTTCGGCCTGGGTGCCTTTGCCGGAGGCCGGCGGCCCCATCAAGATGATATATGTCGGTGATTGCGCCAATTTGCCTCTCCTTTGAGTTCTTGCGTGGCCATCAGTGTATGCCGGTGCCTCAGCCCATCACGGCTGCAATGCCGTGAGTGCATCCCTCACCATGCGCGGTGCTTCTGCCTTATGGAAGTGCCTCCAAGTGGCGGGGGCCTCAGCCACCAGTGCCGTGATCTCGGCCTCGCGGTCTCTGAGATACTTGGCCAGGCCCTTAGGTGTCGCGTCGACAGGCGGTGTCGCGCCAACCCAGGCGTGCCATCGCGTCTCCGGCTGAAGCGGCGCATCCCACGTGCCGTGCTCGATCACGGCGCGAATGTGGTTGACCGCGACTGCGGCGTCCTGCAGGTCACCAAAAACGTCCTGCAGGGCCTCCAGCCTCTTCAGTGCGCCCTTCACTTCGGGGCCAAGTACGTCTCTGAAGAATCTGAGCGTGTAGCGCAGACGCTTGACATCGATACGCAGCTGATGGTACGCTGATAGCGGCGCGTCAGGAAGCTCAATCAGCTCTCCCTGGGCCAGGAGCGTGTCCAGCTGCTCATTGAGAATCAGGGGTACGGTCTGTCGTACAGACACGGCGACCGCCCTGTCGGGCAGGTGCGTCTCGAGGCGGGCCCATAGGGCCTGCTTGAGCCGCCCGTACCGCTTGCTGTTGAGATAGATCAGCAGCTCGTTGCGTCGCCGCGCGTACTCGACATCCCAGATCCGGATCAGTGGCGCGAGCTCCTCCCGGTCTCCGCGTGTCTTCGCGAGGTAGGCCTCCGTCTTTTGCCGGAAGACATCCATGTCGCGCACTGCACCCAGGACCCGTGCCGTTTTGCGCAGCCCTTTGCGAATTGTTGCCAGGTCCGTGAGGTCCAGATAGGGTCTGGCCAAGCGGAACGCGGTGCGCATTCTGCGGATCATCACCCGCATGTCGTGCAATTCCTCCGGGTCGTCGCCCAAGTAGGTGCCGGATTCGTGCAGTTGCATGCGCAGGAAGAGCGGTCGAATGAGCTTGCGGGCGGCTTCGCCCACCGTGTCATCGGCGCGGACATCGCCCAGTGCCAGGACACTGCCCACTCCCGAGGTGCGGTGAGCCATTGCCAGTCCGCGCTCGAACTTGGAGGTCGGTTGTGGCACGACACCCGGGAACTCGGTCAAGGCAGCGACGATGTGTGCCAGCTGCGCCTCGTCGCCGGGCGCAAGCAACTCGATCTCAAGCTCGGTGTAGGTCTGCTGCCAGTCCCCGTCCGAACACTCGACGGCATCCAGGCTGAACTCGGCG
>CBFCZM010000203.1:0-5571 GCA_965602565.1 uncultured Anaerolineae bacterium | reverse complement strand
ATCATTAGAACGCCAGATGGTGAAGTCGGACGTACCCCAGCTAAGCAGCGGCGACACCGTTCGCGTCCACGTTCGTATTGTTGAGGGAGAGCGCGAGCGCATCCAGCCCTTCCAGGGCACCATCATTCGACTTCGTCGGGGCACCGGCATCAACGGTAACTTCACTGTGCGTCGCATGGCCTCACACGGTATTGGCGTTGAGCGCACGTTCCTGCTGAATTCGCCTCGCGTAGAGAAGATCGATGTACTGCGCCATGCCAAGGTCCGCCGCGCCCAGCTGTACTACCTGCGCGATCGCCGCGGCCGTGCTGCGCGCCTGAAGGAACGGCGCACCTAGGAGCCGGCACTGGCCTCGCGGGTCAGACCTTTGATCGGCATTACCGGGCGGCAGGATACGTCCGCCCGGTTGCTGCATACCCCGATGCATTCGGTTGGGATAACATACACGCGTGCGATTCAGCAGGCCGGCGGCACCCCGCTCATCATCCCCCCACTGACACAGAACGACGATTGGCAGGGCCTTGTGGCGCATTTGGACGGACTGTTGCTCAGTGGTGGAGAGGATATAGCACCCAACCACTACGGACAGGAACTCGAGCCCTGGACCGGACGTGTGGACGAGGAACGTGACCACGCCGAGCTCGGTCTGCTGCGAGCCTGGCTGCCACTTGGCAAGCCGCTCCTGGCAATCTGCCGGGGCCATCAGGTGTTCAGCATTGCCTTGGGCGGCACCCTCCTGCAAGACATCACGACACAGTTTCCCGACGCATTGGACCACGCCTATGCGCCGGCGAGACCCATGGAACGAGAGATGCACACCGTCGAGTTGATGCAGGGCAGCCGTTTGGCCCAGATTCTGGGAGGGACGCACTTCTCCGTCAACAGCGCGCACCATCAAGCTGTGATGGAACCGGGGCGCGGGCTATCTATCGTGGCCAGGGCGCCAGATGGTATTGTTGAGGCAACCGAGATCGCCGGACACCCCTTCTGCATCAGTGTGCAGTGGCATCCCGAGGCAATGCTCAAGACCTCGGACACGATGCGGCCGCTCTTCGCGGCGTTTGTGGACGTGGCACGCTAGCCGACACTCATAGCAGCCAGAAAGCGGCGGGGATCGATTCCCCGCCGCTTTGCTTCCCACCACTCTCTTGAAACGCGACTACGCCGTCTCGAACGTCTCGTCCGCCGTCTGCAGAGTAATCGGCCGCCCCTGCTTGAACGATTCGAGCTGCTCCTCCAGTTCGTGCCGGCGAATCTCCGCCGCCGAACGACCTTCTTTCACCAGTTCATCAACCCCCTCTCGAATTCGCAGCTGCAGCTCGGAGCCGGATTCGGGAGCAAATAGCAGCGACAGCATACCGCCGGTCCACACACCGACCAGGAACCCAACCAAGAAGACGAAGAATTTCCGCATCATACACCTCCGTTAAAGACCTCAGTATCTCTATTATACGACAGGACAAGTCTGAGGCAATACTCAAGGAGCTGGCGTCAAAGTCTGTGTCAGGACCAACGTGGCGGTCGGCGACACCGTTGCCGCCAGCACTCCGGTACCTGTCAACGTGAGCGTCACCGTGAGGGTATCCGACGCGGCGCGCGCCTTGGTCTCGTCTCGCAGCACCAGATACCGTGAGACCCAGCCCGTCCCCTCATCCGAGGGGCACGGCTCCACCTGCACGGCAAGAACCGGACGGCCGTACGGGGTATCAACATACAAGTTGTAGGATCGACCGGGGATAACGTCGAAATCCGCATAGCCAAGCCCCAGATCAGGGCGGAAACCGGTGATGGCGCGGTCCGCGCCGTCGTCCCAGAGCAGCCACATCTCACGCATGGGCAGGCCCACAATCTCCTGCTGCTCCTTGCCACGTACCTCAACCGTACGCGAAAGCTCCAGCGAAACCGCGATGGAGGGCTCCATCGCGCAGGTCAACGTCTGAGAGATGATGTGAATCGCGGAGGTCTCCGTGACGGTCGGAGTTGGTGTCAGTGACGGCGTCACCGGTGTCGCCGCAGGCGACGGTGTGAAAGTCGGGGTGGAGATGACCGGAGCCCGCGTTGGCGTGGCCTGAGCTGACACAGCGCCGGCAACCGGTGTGGCGGAAGTCGGCGTGCCTGCGGGTGACGCGACCGGGGCAGCGCCCCCTTGGCCATAGATCGCCACACCCGGGGTCGCGGCACCATACGCAGCAGCCAGCTCCGCTAGCCGTTCCAAGACCTCCACCGGCTGTCCGGTCACAGTTGCCTGCTCCAGCACGTCCACCGCGACAGCACGGATCTCGGACGACTCAAGATTGAGAAGGCGTGCCTCTGTCCGCCCCCAATCCTCCTCAAGCCCATAGACCCAAGCGGTCATCCGAATCCACTCGTAGCGATACGAGGCATCCAACATCGGCGGATAGGTATCATAGTACTCAAGAGGAACCACAAACCACGTCACGATCAAACCCGCCGTCAGGCCCAACAACAGGCCGGCTACGGCAACGCCCCAGAGTTTCATGGGGTAGCTTCCTGCAGGTAGGGTGCCATGGCTGGGGTATCGACGCCGAACACCCACGCAAGGTCAGCCAAAGGCGCAATGAGATCACGAGCCCGGCCGGCATAGATCCAGACCTCGGCAAGATCAACCAACGGCGCAGTGAAAGGGGTCCCGTCGAGCTGTCGCAGGCGCTGCTCAGCGACGGCCAGATCCCCCTCAGCGCGATAGGCGACGGCAACGAGGTGCACATACTCTACCCGGTAGTCGTCGCGCATAGAATCCGGCGAGACGTCCTGCTGCTGCAGCGGGAAGAGTACCCAGCCGGTGAGCACGGCCATCCCTACACCGAGGACGATGCCGCCCAGGAAGAACGCAAGTCGCTTCATAGTTGCCGACCATCATACATCGGAAGACCCAAACGACAACACACCAAACGTTCTATTGACAGCACATCCGGCACTCCCTATAATGAGATTAGGAGTGGAAGCGTTTGGTCCTCTCAGAACAGGGGAACCCGGTAGGCCGAGCCAGGTAGTGCCTGCCAAGTCCGACGGAGTAACCGTCTACCCCGTAGTTCTGAGAGGTCTTTTTTGTCCACGGTGGTAGAGTTCAGTTCACGATCACCGGGAAATAGAGCGTCGTTGTCGCCGGCACCCTGCGCGTCAACGTTAAGTTCAGCGTCGTCGTGACCCCCGCGGAGATAGTCAGCCCTACGGGCACAAGCGGCTGGTGGCCTGGATGTGAAGCCGTCACCGTGTAGGTACCGGACAGCGGCCGGATCACGTAGAAGCCCGTCGCGTCCGAGACCCTTGTCCACGTGTAAGTGTCATCCAACGTAGCTTGCACGACCGCGCCCGGCAGCACCGCACCGTCAGATTCCCTGATGGTTCCCGCCAGTACGGCGACTTCGGCGAATCCTCGCTGTACGCCAGCCGCAACATCAAGCCGCCCCCAGCCGTACACGTTGTTAGGCACGGCGTCCACCGCGTCGCCGCACTGTGTGGACGTGTACGCTCGTGAGCTTGAGGCCAGGAGCATCTCAGTTGTCAAGACCTGGCCCCGCAGATCGGGCAGCGCGGACCATAGCAGGGCTGCCGCCCCGGCAACGTGCGGCGCTGCCATTGAGGTCCCGGACCGGTAGCCATATTCCCCGCCGGGCAAGGATGATTCGACGTTGACGCCGGGCGCCGCCAGATCCGGCTTGATCAGGCTGGTCCCGGTCCCCCGACTGCTGAAGGACGCGATCGTGTCGAGTGCGTCGCTGGACGTCGCGCCGACCGTGAATGCCGCATCGTACATCCCAACCGGCTCCGATACCGTCCCACAGGCCGAGCCCTGATTCCCTGCCGAGCCCACCACCAGGATACCGGCCTCCCGCACCGCCGTGACCATCTGCTCCAGGACAGCGATGTGCGCCGCATCACAGCCCTCAGAGACAGGACAGCTCCATGAGTTGTTGATGACATCGGGAGCCCGATCAGGATCGCCCTGTGACGGATCACTGCCGACAGGATAGGGCGCCAGGAAGAACTCGAAACACTCCGCATAGGTCGCGGGCGTGCCCGCCCGCTGTGACATGTTGCGGCATCCGATCCAGCGCGCCGCCGGGGCCACGCCAATCTGGTGACCCAGGCCGTCATCCCCGACCATCGTCCCCATGGTGTGCGTGCCGTGCCCGTCGTCATCACACGGAACCGCAGAATCAGCCCCGCAGATGCTGCCCCCCACGTGGATCGCGTCGTGCCAGTTGTAGTCGTGGTTCGCGGTTCCGCCATCCCACCCACGGTACTGCGTCTTGAGCGCGGGGTGATCCCACGCGTATCCGGTGTCCTGTCCGGCGACCACCACTCCTTCCCCATGGTATCCCAGATCCCACACCTCCGGCGCACCGATGCGGCTGATCCCCCAGGGAACGTCGTCCACGCTGTGCGGGGCCGCGGCCCCCGGCGGAGGCGGCCCCACAGGCATCGCCACACTGGGATTCGTCATGATCTGCGCGATCTCGGGCCGCTCTGCCAACGACACCAGCAGCTCCCGGTCAGCCTCCAGCAGGAGCGCGTTCACGATATAGAAGCTGCGATAGGGGATCTTGCGTGCATCCAGCCAGACGCGAAGGGGCGCTTGCGAGGTCTCTGCCGTGTCCCACAGCGCCCGATAGACAGCGGAGCCCGGTGCATCTGTCGCCGCAGCTGAACGTAGGGAGTGCAGTTCAGCCTGCTCTTGGAGAACGACCAGGATCTCGACCGAAGCAGAGCTTGCCGCCGCGGACCACACGCCCTCCGTAACCTTGGCGTGGCCCGGCACCGGTAGGGAGGGGGATAGTCCCCCCCAGCCGAGCACAACGCCAAGCGGCACCCAGAGGGCAGCCGCCAGCAAGACCACCAGCGCAAGACGCGAGTTCCTCTTTGTCAGAGCTCTCCCCCTCCGACGCCTTGGGTAGCGTGGTGACCAAAGCCACCGGCTGCCGCAGCGTCACCTCTCCCCGGCACAGGCAGACGACAACACACCCTAGTGCACGCGCATCACCGACGGCAAGAAGACCGAAACCCAGAGACCGCGCGTCTCGATGCGCGCCTCGCGCAGCAACCACGGCGCTTCATCCGCACGTGCGGTCACCGTGAACACATCACGAGTGACGCTCGCAAGCTCGGACGGAATCGTCACGGATGCCGTGACCACCGTGCTCGAACCGGGCATCTGATGCGTGATCGTGGGCGCCAGCGATACCGGCCACAGTGCCTGTGTATGCGTCAGGGTGATTGTCTGCGACAGCGTACCCGTATTGGTCAGCACGAGCGTATAAGTGGCGACCTCACCGGGACGTGCGGCGCCGACCTGCAACACCGGCGCAAGATCCAGACCATGGGTGGCCGTCACAAAACCAGCGCTGACCGGGCCCCAGGCGCCCTCGGCATCCTGCCCGCGCACGAAGACCAGATGGCGACCCGGCGATACCGCATCCATGAGCAGCGTCCCGCTCACGACCTCGTGCGCCGCGTCAAAAAGACCGTCGACGGCGTCCAGAGGATACGACTGTCCCCCGTCCCACGGCGGCACATCGATATAGGCCTCCGCAGCCGCAATAGGCTGAC
>CBFCZM010000202.1:0-5575 GCA_965602565.1 uncultured Anaerolineae bacterium | reverse complement strand
GAGTGCGGATCGCTGTGACCTGGCAGCCGCTTCGTCCCCTGCTTCTGTCGCTGCCATCCAGCGTCGGTAGCTCCCAGCGCTTGCCACATCGGCGTAAGGAAAGGGATAGGCGATCTCCCACATTGGATCGCCGTCGGCCTTTGCTTTCCTGGCAAGTGGTAGTGTCTCGCGCAGCTCTTGCTCGCCGTGCATCCACTGCTGGCAGTGCACAAACTCATGGAAGATCGCGACGTATCCCTGCGGCGCGTCGAAGGCATCGTCGGTGACGACGCAGGCAGCGCGTCCGTTCAGCGTATCGAGCGGAAAGGCCGCGCGTACGCCGTGGGGAACCGGTATCGGGGCCGGCTCGATCGCGACGAGGGTATAGGTGCGCTCGGCGTCGCGGGGCTCAAAGATGAAGAACACACCGTCTTGCGCCACGGCGACCGGCTGTAGTGTTGCCAGGAGGGGATGAATGTCCTGGATCTCGTCTCGGATGTGGAAGCAATGGTTCAGGGCGATACGGTAGTTCTCGGCGATATCGCTACGGTCTGTCACGTGGATTCGGCCCCCGATCTGACTGTTCTCGCCGACCCCCTGTGCACCAGTTGTCGCTGCTGCGTCCTGATCGACCGAGCAGATCACTGTCGAAGATTCTAGGGATCGGGTAGGGACTTGATGGCGGTGCTGGTCTCAGTAGACGATGTCCATGCCGCAGCCTTCCGGGGCTTGGTGACAACGGAAGAGCAGCTCGTAGCGGTGGCCGTGTTCATCGGCGAGGTAGAGCGTTTCGTTGGGACCGGGTGCCCTGTCCGCGCCGGCCGACTTCTGCCGCGGGCACCATCCGAGCTCCTCTTTGATGCAATAGCGCGTGGTCATGACGATCCGCCCGCGCATGTCCAGCCCCGATTCCGGCGCCGGCTCGATGTCCGTGACGCCGTGGCGACGGTAGAAGGCGACTGCTTTGGCGTTGAGCGCGTTGGCTCGGAAGTCCAGGCGCGTTGCAGGGTAGGGCACTGCGTTTCGGTGCACGGCGTTGGCGATTACCGGGCGGTTGGCCACCCGCGCTTCCAGCAGCTTGTCGAGCGCCGCACGGCGCAACTCATTGAGCGTTGAGAAGGGCAGGAAACAGGGTTGCGCCCAATCAAGGGTGATGCCCTTGCTGTGGAATGGTGTCCCTCCGGTCCTGCTCAGTTGCTTGCGCGCTGTCTCCTCCGCCTGTTGAGGCTTGCGCGCCGGCGATTTCTCCTGAGCTGTTCGCACGCTGGCTGTGTTACCATCTTCATCCTCAACCCGGACTTCGAACCCATCGGCAGTCTCGCTCAGGCTGATGAAGATACCGATCGCGCGCTCCGGTGACTGTTTCTGCGTGCGGCTCAGGTAGGCGTGGTCTCGGTTGCGATGGATCCTGGTCCCCACTCGCAACCCGTTCATCGCGTTTGGTGTGACGACCAACCCATGTTTCGTGGGCTCTGTGTCGTTGATCACAGTGCCACTGAGTGTATCGGTGGTGTCAAAGAATGAGAGGCCGTCCCCGTTGCGTAGCTCGACGGCGGTCTCGATCGTGAAGGTCTTTGCGCTCAGCGCCGTGATGGTGCCGATCGGTTCACCGATCATCTTGGGTGTGTCGGTAGAGCCGGGGGAGCTATCTCGCCCGTGGAGGAAATAGCGTGTATAGCCACGGTTGAAGGTCTTGTGGACGTTGGGCGTGAAGTCGATCCGGCTATGTCCCGATGAGCTTCTCTGCAGATCCCGCGGGGCCATCGCCGCATCAAGTGCACGGCGATAGGCGCTCACGACGTTGGTGACGTAGGCCCTGTCCTTGAGCCGACCCTCGATCTTGAACGACGTGACGCCGGCATCCAGCATCGCGCCCAGATCAGCCATACGGTTCATGTCGCGCAGCGAGAGCAGGAATCTGTCCCTGACCAGCACGCGGCCCCGGCCATCGATCAGGTCGTACCGGCGGCGGCAGGGCTGTGCGCATTCGCCCCGGTTGCCGCTGCGTCCTCCCACAGCGTAGCTCATATAGCACTGCCCACTGTAACCAACGCACAGGGCCCCGTGAACGAAGGACTCCAGTTCGATGCTGCCCGTGGCGTTGCGGATCGCGCAGATCTCATCCAACGTCAGCTCGCGTGCCAGGATCACGCGCTGGAAGCCAATCTTCTCAAGGAAGGCCACACGCTCCGGCGTGTGATTGTGCATCTGGGTGCTCGCGACCAGCGCGATGGGCGGCAGGTCACACTCCAGCAACCCAAGATCTTGCACGATTGCGGCATCCACGCCGATGCCGTAGAGATCTGTGATCAGGTCGGCCGCACCGTCCAGTTCATCGTCGTGCAGGAGTGTGTTGACTGTTGCGTAGACTCTGGCCCAATAGGTGTGGGCATGGTCGACCAGTGTGGCAATGTCGCCGAGGTCGTTGCCGGCCCTGGCGCGCGCGCCGAAACGCGGGGCGCCAATGTAGACGGCATCCGCCCCCGCGTCGATGGCAGCGATGCCGCACGCGAGGTCGCGTGCCGGTGCGAGCAGTTCAGTTCCGAGAATCATAGAGCCACAGAATCAGCGAACCAGAGAATGAAAGAATGGGAGAATCAGCGAATGGGCGAGAAAGCGAAAAGGCAGCAAGATCTGACCTGACGGGAGCCATGGTAACAGGTGCGGCGGCGGAAGTCAATGGTCGGGCGTGGGACCGATCTTGTCCCACGAGCTGCGCTCAGGTCCGAGGTACCAAGTGTGGCCGTCCAGCGCCAGGAGATACCAGGCGTTGTACTTGTAGCGTGTGGTGCGTTGCAGTATCGTCGTATAGCCGGTCTCGCTATCGGTGGCCCAACCCAGTTGCTCCTGGATCTCCGGGTTCTCTCTCCACACGAGGCCGAAGCCCCGGATGGGCTGTTGACGACCTTCCGGCGGTGCGAGGTGGGGGTCAGGGTCGGGCAGGCTTTCATCCCACATGTCCTCGAAGCGGTTCCAGTGCGTGGCGCTCGCGGGCGCGCCCGCAGGATCCCCGACCAGCACGTAGATCGCATCCTCAGCCTCGACCCAGATCATAGTGCCTCCCTCGAAGTGCTGCTCGGCTGCAGCGCTGACCAGCGGCGCCGTGGGGCAGATGTCCTCGGGTCGTGGTTCGAGGAACCAATCGTGGCGGCACCTCAGGCGGACCGTCTGGGTGGCGCTGGCGTGGCGATCGGCATCGTCCCAGACATACAGCAGGAAATCCACCCAGTTCTGCTCTTCAGGTGGGATGGTGTAGGTATACGTACCACTCACCGGGACATCGATCCCGTCAGCGGGTAGCTGTCCACTGACCATCAGCTTGTAGAGCACGGCCGAGGTTGCCCCGGCGCACTCCCAGGTCAGCTCAACGGTGTCGCCAGGGACGGCGAGGCCGGCGTCTGCGCGGAAGTAGACGATAGACGGCATCTCCGGCGTTGCCGTTACCGTTGGCGATGGTGTTCCCGTCGGCCTCGAGGTTGGAGTGGGCGTTGAGGGCGGTGTTGCCGGCTGCACGGTCGTGCGGGTTGGTGTCTGTGTGGGGGCCAGATAGGGTGTCGCTGTCGAAACCGGCTCCGCGGTCTTGGTCGAGGGGGCGGGTCCTCGTGTTGACGTCAGCACGCCAAGGCGCTGGGAAGGTTGTGTGCAGGCTGCCAATGCCACAATGGCCACAACAGCTGGGATTCCCAGCTGCCGGACCCGCCCGCTCACCCCAAGCAGACGCTCTCTGACTGACAGCACGATCCTCTCCTGTCTCTCGGACCCTCTCGCTTACGAATCCAGACCTGTCTGGCTCCGGCGAATGGCCGATTTGCGGAACTCCGGGTCGCGTGCGGCCTCGGTGCAGAGGTGTTTGGGATCGGGGATGATGTTAACCCGACCGAGGTCCAGACGGTCTGCATCCCAGCAGGTGCCAATGGTGATGCCCGTGTGCGTCAGGCCGCGCGTGTGTTCTGCGCAGGCATAGGCGAGCTGTTCGAACTGGAGATCGCTCAGGTGAATGAGAGTGCTACGGATGGTGCGAGCGAAATCGGCGGCCCGCTGCCCGTGTTGGGGATCGCGACCGTCATTCAGTCGCTTGACGTCGTGGAGGAAAGCGAAGTACTCTACCACTGCGGCGTCGGCCCCGTTGATCTCGGCGAGCTGCAGACCGTTCTCCCTCACACGCTGCCAGTGGCTGATGCCATGGATGCCGTGCCAGGTCAAGGCCTGTGCTCTTCTCAGGGCGTCGACGAGTTCCGGTGTGATGATCTCCGACGTGAATGTGTCCATTCTGTCCGTTGAGCCTCTATTCTGCGAAACCAGCGGATGGTTGTCTCAGGATGGTGATCATCCGTGCGACCGCTTGGCCATCCCCGACGTTGCCGGGGAAGACGACATAGATCTGGTTCGGCCAGCGACTCTCAGGGCCCGTGCGCCACACCGGCACACCTGGGATGGCCTGACCCAGCACCTCCGCCCGATGCACGGCCAGAGCGCCGGTGGCGACGTCGAAGGATGTGATGCCACCCTTGGCGATGATCCACGCCGGCCGGGTCTTGATACTCCGGACGATCTTGACCAGCGCGCGCGAGGTGCGCTGGCCGACGGCAAGGCTGTCGAGCTCCGCGGTCGCGGTGATCAGCTCGCGACTGGTGCAGACGAGCGCGTCCTGGCCCTTCCTTATCCTACCCTCAATCCGGACAACGGCCCGCGAGATCTCGCCCGCCCGCAGTCTGTCATCAAGCAGCGTGGGCACGGAAACCTCGACTTGGCGGATGCCGGGCAGAGCGAGTGCGGCCTCGACCTGGCGTGTGGTTGTCTGCACGTGCGAACCCACGATCACCAGACCTCCGTGGCGCCGGTCGGGTGACATTCCCAAATCTGCGCGGGTCAGCAGCGGGCGCGGTGCGATCCCGCCGCGTACCCGCACGAAGGATGCTGCTGTGCGATAGAGGAAGTGTTTGCCGGCAGCTTCTGCCTGCAGCAGCCCTGCTACCACAACTTCGAGGTCGCGGTAGCTCACCGCATTGACGATGCACACCGTGCAGGAAGTCTCCGGGGCCGCGGTCTGCCCCCTGGGCTTGGCGCCCAGCGCCATCAGCTTGGCCGAGATGGCGCCTGGTCCACCGGAGCGGACATCGTCAAGTGAGATGGTGGCAACATCGTCCCTGGTGAGAGCGGCGGCGTGTCTCTCGCAGACCCAATCCCGCAAGTTGGAGTGCGTGTAGCCGAAGGTGGCATCGCGGGCATATTCGGTTGCGGCTGCGGGTGCCAAGATGTCACCCTGGGTGACGTAGTGCACGTCGCCGGCGGTCAGCCGGCCGCCTTCTGCGAAGAAAGGCACCAGGAGCACGGCGTCGATTCGCCCCCCGAGTTCCTGGGCCAGTACGTCGGTCTCACCGGGATAGTGACCGCGGAGCGTGGAGTCACTGCGACTGACGATGGCGAAGTCACGTCCCGTGGCGGCATGAGCGGCCTTGAGATTGCGGACAATCCGGCGGTTGAGATTCTGGGCCCCGGTCAAGGGCATGCTGCGCGAGTTGGTGAGGACGTAGACGACGGGATCGGGCTCACGAAATGCGCGGGTGAGCATCGGCACGGACCAGTCCGTGAGTAC
>CBFCZM010000201.1:0-5619 GCA_965602565.1 uncultured Anaerolineae bacterium | reverse complement strand
AGCCGCTGCGCGTCAATACCGCTGACGTGCGCCACAAGACGCTGCACCAGCTGCTCGGCGGACATCTCCAAGCTGAACAGGGCGACCACTTTGCGCTTCTCGGCGGCTCGCAAGGCGAAGGTCAACATCAGCGACGTCTTGCCCACACCGGGCCGCGCCGCCAGGAACAGGAGATCGGAGCGTTGGAAGCCACCCAATACCCGGTCGAGATCGCGGAACCCGGAGGGCACCCCCATCAGCTCACCACGGTGCTCGTAGAGGTTCTCGATGTAATCGTAGTAGCGGGGCACAATCTCCTGAATGGGCTGGAGGTCCCGCGTCGACCGCTTCTGAGAGACGCCGAAGAGCGCCTTCTCGGCATGATCGACCACCTGGTCGACGGGCAGCTTCTCATCATAGGCGAACCGCGCAATGTCGCCGGCTGCCTCCAGCAGACGTCGGCGCACGGCAGTCTGCTCCACCAGCCGTCCGTACGATTCAATGCTGATAGCGGAGGGGACAGCGCTGATCAACTGAGAGATGTAGGCGCCGCCGCCCACAGCCTCCAGGTGATCTTGCTGACCCAGCGCCGTGGTCAACGTGATGAAATCCACGGGCTCGCGCCGCTCATGGACCCGGATCACGGATTCATAGATCCAGCGATGCTTCTGAAGGTAGAAATCGTCAGTTTTGAGGAACGGCAGCACCTTGTAGATCGCCTCGGGGTCGATCAAGAGCGCGCCAAGTACTGCTTCCTCGGCCTCTACATTGTTTGGTACTGTCTTGTCCGGTACTGTCATCTCTCCCCACCATCTCGCTTCGATCGCCAACCTAGCCACCTAACACCACCGCGGAGCAATGCCGCAGCACGCCGCCCGTCGCGACGATCAGTTATCCCGTGTATCCCCCATGTCCAGTGAGCTGAGGAAATCGCGGAACACGCCCAAGTTCTCCGAATCGACAGAGGCCTGGTCCAGGATAGTCCGTTCGGGCATCACCCCGGCCTGATCCATCACGGACTCGGCCACATAGATGGGGACCCCCAGACGGACCGCCGTTGCCACAGCATCACTCGGGCGCGCGTCCACAGCCACCTCGCCTTCCTGTGTGGACAGTACCAACGTCGCATAGAACGTGTTGTCCGCCAGATCACTGATGAAGATGTGGAGCAGCTCGGCCCTCAGTGCGTGGATCACGTTGACAATGACATCGTGTGTCAGAGGCCGCAGCGCCTCAATCCCTTTGACGCCGATTGAGATGGCCTCGGCCTCACAGGGCCCGATCCAGATCGGCAGACAGCGATCCGTGTCAGCTTCTTTCAGGACAACGATGCGGCGTGATGTGACCAGGCTGATCTGTATTGTCTCCAGAGTGACCTCAATCATGGTGTCCTCCCCAACCCGTGGTGTCATGCAGAGGCAGCGCTTGCTCACTGACTATATTATACCCGCCACACGCAATCAGCGCCACTACGACCGGCACCACTGGGACGTAGAAGCGATCATGGGCGATGGGACCCGGCAGCAGGATGTGGTAGGCGACCGTACCGGCCAACAGCACCGCGGCCCACGGGCCGTGCGCGATCTGCTGATCGAGCGCGATCTGCTGATCGCGGCACAGGCGCCAGGCCGTGCGAACCGCTAGCCAGCCGACGACCACACGACCGGCGACCAGCCCCCACCATAGGGCGCCCGCCAGCGGCGGGATCCGCGACACACGCTCCAGCCAGAAGGCTTCCAGCGCATCCCCCAGGGCCCACTGTTCGAGGGACCAGCCCATCCGCTGCCAGATATCGGGCACCACGCCCGTCGACGCCCAAGCCTCGCCCGTGACGGTATGGTGCCAGAACCGGTGTCCCGGATCAAGTAGGCTACGCAGCACACCCTGAAGGTGAACGCGAAAGTAGGTGCCCGCATTCGTCGCGACCAGCGCCTGCGCCGCATCCGCGACTCGGTGCTGCCACGCCGTCTGCAGCGCACAAGGCGCCAGCTCCTTCGCGGGTATATCGGCCAACTCCGGAACGGCCTGAAGCTCGAGGGTACGGTAGAGATGCTCCCAGGTCTCGGACCAGGGCTCCACCGGGATGGACTGCAGCGCCGCCTGCGTCGCCACCGCGCTAACCCGCGCCAGATTCTCGTCGAAGGACGTGGAGAGCGTCCACCGCCCCAGAAGCAGGCGATTGCGCACCAGCCACGGCAGCAGAACAAGTATCAAGGCGACCCAGAAAGCCCCGGCGGCGCACAGCCACCGGCCCTGCCGGGGTCGCCGCGCTACGTACAACCGCACCGTGAGCAGCACGCCCACGGCGAGCACCAGGTACTGACCGTTGGGCTTGACCAGCAGGATCGCGCCCCAGACAGCGGCTGCGGCAGCAGGCCGCCACCTCGGACACCGAAACGAACGCAGCGTCAGGATCAGCGCCAGTGGCAGTAGCGGGAGCAGCAAGGCCTCAGAGAGCAAGTATCCGGTGAATCGCTGTGTCGTACCATTGACAGCACAGAGCACGCCGGCGAAGAGCACCGTATGCCAACCACGCGTGGCTTTCGTTGACCGGCTCCCCGGGCCCGCGGCCACGACCGTGGCCAGCTCACGAGTCAGAGCCATCGCACCGGCGGTGGTCAGCACCTCCAGCATGATCTGCACCGTGACCACGCGCTGTGGCTCGAGTCCCAACAGGCTGTAGACCCCGGCCACAAACCAGGGATAGAGTGGCGTGCGCACGGCCGTGGGACAGAAGGGCGGATCCCAGCCAATGGCGAATCCCTTACCGTCCAGCACATTGACGGCAAGGAGATGAAACCCCTCAGCGTCCACCGGCGCAGTCGGCTCTGTGGGAAAGGCTGACAGCCACGCGACGCGGACGAAGACCGTGAGAAGCAAGGGCAGCCAAGCCCACGCTAGAGCACGACTACGATGCATACGGCTCATGTTCGCTCACACACACCGCACAGACATAGGAGCGCACGTGCAGGGCGTGGGCCAGAAGGCTTCCGGCCTTAGGGCCTTCCCCCAGCCTGTGGGAGGCTGCGCTCTCCGATGAGGCGGATGCCGTCCAGCGTCAGCCAGGGGTCGACCGTCGAGAAGCGGTCCGTCAGGTGCGCGATGACGCTTGAGAGCCCGCCCGTGGCAATGACCTGCACATCGCCGGCGATCTCGTCACGGAAACGGTCGATCATGCCCTCGACCAACCCCACGTAGCCCAACAGCACGCCCGACTGGATCGAGTGGATCGTGTTGGTGCCGATCGCCTTCGCCGGCGCCGACAGCCGGATCTGAGGCAGCTGGGCCGTCCCGCCGGCCAGTGCGGATGCCGTCAGGTTGAGCCCGGGCGCAATCGCCACGCCCAAGAAGGTCGCGTCCCGGGAGACCGCCGTGAAGGTGGTCGCCGTCCCAAAATCCACGGCTATGCACGCGCCCTGGACCCGCTCATAGGCCGCGACCGCATTGGCGATGAGATCCGCCCCGACCTCTCTCGGATTATCGACCGCAAAGGTTAGCCCCGTGTTCACCGTGTTGCTGATCACCAGCGGATCGACCTGCGTCTGCTCGGTGAGCATCTCCTCCATCCGGCCGGTCAGCGGCGGGACCACGCTGGCCAGAACCACACGATCGAAGGCCGCCACCGTCAAGCTGGTCTCCCCCAGGAGCGCCCGCAGAAGCATACCATACTCATCTGGCATCTTCTCACGCACCGTCCGCACGCGCCAGTAGTGAAGCCAGGCGTCGCCGTCGTGGACGCCGAAAACCACGTTGGTGTTGCCGATGTCGATTGCCAGAAGCATGGAGTCCCCCCCTTTGCGGTGGTCCTGGCGCATAGCCAGACTAGGCGTAGTCTAGCTGCTTTTGGGGTCGAGACAATGTGAGGGGCCATGGTATAATGGTGCCGTGAAGAAACGAGTTTTCCAGGTTGTCTTGACCCTGATCTTCAGCGTATTGGCCCTCGCGATTGCACTGCGAGGCATCAATTTCGGAGACGTAGGATCGGCGCTCGCGAGGGTGGACTGGCTCTGGATGGGCGTGACCTTCGTGCTTATCCTGGCAACACTGGCGATACGCGCCGCCAGGTGGCGCATCCTCCTCGGACGCACGGTCTCCCTGCGCGATACCTTCGGACTCATCGGGATCGGATACCTCATCAGCGGCGTGCTGCCTTTGCGCGCCGGCGACCCAGCCCGGGCCGTCGGGGCGAGTTTGCGTGGCTCGATCTCAGCCATCGCCGCACTGTCCACCGTCGTCGTTGAGCGCGTGCTCGATATGCTGCTCATCGTGATGATGCTTCTGGCAACGGTCCCATTCGTCCCGGGCTTGCAGGTCTACCTGGCCGCGGGGCAGCTCAATGAATACTTGTCCTTCAATCTGGTATTGGCCCTGAGCGGCATTCTGGCGTTCGGTATTCTGGTGGTCTTCGTGCTCATCGCGGTTTCTCCTGCCACAACGGAGCGACTTGCGCGCCGTGTCTTGGAGACGCTGCACGTTCCCAACGTCGATCGCTGGCTCAAGCCCGTCCAGAGCATTGTGGAAGGACTCAGCGCCCTGCGCTCGGTGAAGGATGGCCTGGCCATCGGGCTGTGGTCCATCGGGCTGTGGCTGGTCTCGGCTATGTATTTCGGCACCACCATGTGGGCATGCCGGGACTTCATCCCCAGACCATCGATCCTCAAGACCCTGGTCGTCCTGTGGGCCAGCGCCTTCGGCATGGTCTTCCCGGCAACCGGCGGAATCGGCTCGTTCCACTTTGCCGTGCGAGAAGCGCTCTCTTGGGGATTCAGCATCGCGCGGGACCTGGGCTTCGCCTACGCCGTCCTGGTGCACGCCCTACCCTATCTGACAGGTATTGGCCTGGGAGTCCTTGCGCTCCTCTCGTGGGGGATGTCCCCACGCAGCCTGATCAGCCGGGGACAAGCCATAGAAGAGTGAGCGACCAATCTTGAACCCATTGCCGGGCTGCCATACGCAGTCCGGGCTGTGACGTGTGGCACAAAACCAACTTCGGAGGCACGCTGAATGCACACCCTAGTTACCGGTGGCGCCGGCTTCATCGGCTCGAACTACGTCCACCGCCTCCTCAGGCGTGGCGAAACCGTAACCGTGTTCGACAACCTTTCCCGGCGCGGCGCCGAGGCCAACCTCAACTGGCTACAGACAGAGTTCGGCACAGACGCATTCCGATTCGAGCGCGGGGATGTCCGCAACGCCGAGCTCCTCGCCGCGATGACGATGGATGTAGACGTCATCGTCCACCTGGCCGCCCAGGTCGCGGTCACGACCTCGGTAGAGCAGCCGCGCGAGGACATTGAGATCAACGCTATGGGCACGTTCAACGTGCTTGAGGCGGCCCGTCTCTCACCCAACCGGCCGATGGTCGTGTACGCCTCAACCAACAAGGTCTATGGCGGCATGGAGGGACTGATCATCGAGGAGCAAGCAACCCGATATGCCTACCGGGACTATCCCTATGGCATCCCCGAGAGCTATCCCCTCGACTTTCACTCACCCTACGGATGCTCCAAAGGCGCCGGGGATCAGTACGTCCGGGACTACGCACGGATCTATGGATTGCGCACCGTTGTCTTCCGGCAGAGCTGCATCTACGGGCCGCGCCAATTCGGCGTAGAGGATCAGGGCTGGGTGGCCTGGTTT